>NZ_JBQXDJ010000049.1:0-34246 GCF_052601015.1 Chitinimonas violaceus
CTTTTACAACCGCCAACGACGCCACTCTCGGCTAGGTAATTTGGCACCGGCGGTGTTTGCAGAAAAATTCAGCAGGCAATTGGTCTGCATTTGAAGTGGGTGTGTCTACGGTTGTCAGGACAGGTCACTATCCAATCTATGGTGGAACATGTATCCCTACAAGTTGTACGAGTAATCAACCATGGATGAATGTGGACAGACGTTCATCTGCGTACTGGCAATAAGTAATTAAGTCTTTATCCCCCCCTGTGCCTGAATAAGGCCAGGGGGTTTTGTTTTTAACTCTTTTGGCGCTGAAGACGGTAAGGTGAGCGCGACAAGTGTGTACAACGCATGAGGTTTTGAGCTGTACATGAACCTGTTCACAACCGCGCAATACGACCGTTACTGGCTGGTGTATGGCGCAGTCAGCCACCCTCGTGGTTTGTAACGCTTGGTTCTTCGCGGAAAACTGCCTCATAAAAGTCAATCACAGCACGTATCTTTGCCGAATTGCGAGAGTTTTGGGTGAATACGGCGTGAATCGGAGTTTCAGCAATCGCATAATCTTCTAGCAGCAAGCAGAGGCGCCCAGCTTGAACATCTGCGCCCACCATCCAGGCAGACACCTGTGCGATGCCCAGCCCACCAAGTACGGCTTGGCGTACAGCTTCTGGGCTATTGGTTTGAAAGTGTCCGGCGATCCGTACCTGTATTGGCCGTGGTCGGTTTGTTTTGGTGGTTGATCCACCAGGTGTACTGGGAAAGTAAGTCCAGCTACGAGTAGAGTTTGGTTGGTCGAAGAAAATGCATTCATGCTCGGCGAGTTCTGCCGGTGTTCGCGGTATGCCGAATTTGTGCAGATAGCCTGGTGTTGCCACTGTGACCCGCTTGCTTGATCCAAGGCGGCGTGCGAGTAACGCACTGTCTTTGAGATTACCCAGTCGGAATGCGATATCGATATTTTCTTCCACCAGGTCGACCAGTCTGTCATTGAGCTGCAAATCGACCTGCAGCTGTGGATAGCGCGCCATCAGCGTCGGTAGATGTGGAAGGATTTGCAAGCGAGCGAAGGCTTGCGATGCTGATAGACGCACCAATCCCGATACTACGCTGCGTGTCTGGCCGAAATTCTCCTCGGCACGGGCCAACGCATCGACGACCTCCTTGATCTCACTGTAATACTGCTGGCCTTCCAGGCTAAGTCGTACGCCCTGTGCGGCCCGTACAAAAAGCTTACCGCCCAGATGGGTTTCCAATGCGGCCACCATCTTGCTGATGTTTGGCTGTGTGGTATCGAATTCGCGTGCCACGGCCGAGAAGCTGCCACGTTCTACACATCGCACAAAAACCCGCATTACCTTCAGTTCGTTCATAGCACCTTATTCCATAACGAATTGGAATAGGGCTAATTCTAGTTTCAGCAGTTCTCGTAATGCCAAATGAATCGCAAACTGGTACCCGTCAAATCAATTCGGGAGTACGACATGAATCACCCCAGAACACGGCTGGCGGGCACCATTGCAGTAATGCTTTTGATGGGTACGGCTATTGCGGCGCCGAATACTTTGCCACTTGTTAAAGATGGTTTAAGTGAACCGGTAAAAGCTTGGAGTAGTGCAGTTGAATCGGGCGATACCGCAGCACTTGCCCGAATGAACCCAGCATCTACCGTGGTTTTTGCACCAGATCAAATGGTAGTGCGTGGTACGCAGAACATCATCGTGGGGTATAGCGGCATGTTCAAGAAATACAAAACCCGTGTTGCGATCAGCGATGCCCATTACATCGAGTCGGACAATCTGGTGCATTCATGGGGGCTTTACAACCTGCGCCTGGAACCGCTTGCCGGTGGTGAGCCGGTACTGGTTAACGGGCGTTTCTCGGATATAGCCACGCGTGTGAATGGCGAGTGGCAGTACATCGTTGACCATGCTTCATTACCTACAAGCAAGTAAACCTATTCACGTTATTGGAGAGCTTCCCATGAGTACTTTGTTTGATCCGTTGCAAGTTGGTGACCTTAAACTACCTAATCGCATCATTATGGCCCCGCTGACACGTACCCGCGCCAGTGGTAGCGGCCGAGTGCCCAATTCGTTGATGCGTGAGTACTACATGCAGCGCGCCAGTGCAGGATTGATCATTTCAGAGGCAACTGCTGTGTCGCCGATGGGTGTTGGCTATCCACGTACGCCTGGTATCTGGTCTGAGGAACAAGTCCAAGGTTGGAAGTCAATTACTCAGGGTGTACACCAGGCAGGTGGCCGTATTGTGCTGCAACTATGGCATGTGGGGCGCATTTCCAGCCCGGACTATTTGAATGGCCGTCTGCCGTTGGCCCCAAGTCCAATTGCGGCGAGTGGCCAAGTCAGCCTGCTTCGTCCGTCGCAGGACTATGTCGTGCCGCATGCGCTAGAAATTCATGAGATTAAAGAGATTGTCGAGCAATTCCGCCAAGGCGCGATCAATGCTCAGCGTGCTGGTTTTGATGGTGTGGAGATACATGGTGCCAATGGCTACTTGTTGGACCAGTTCCTACAGGACGGCAGTAACCATCGCACGGATGAATACGGTGGTTCGATTGAAAACCGTGCGCGTCTGTTATTGGAAGTGACCGATGCAGCTATTTCGGTCTGGGGAGCTGGGCGGGTTGGTATGCATCTGGCGCCACGTTCAGATGTATTGGATATGGGAGACTCCGATCGGCCCGCAACTTTTGGGTATGTTGCACGCGAATTGGGCAAGCGAAAGATCGCTTTTATCTGTGCACGTGAGTCGCAAGAGTCCGGTCGTCTTGGCCCTGAACTCAAGCGCATATTTGGTGGCGTCTACATTGCTAACGAAGGGCTAACGGAAACGTCGGCATCCAAGCTGCTCGCTAGTGGCGAGGCGGATGCAGCAGCGTTTGGTAAGTTGTTCATCGCCAATCCTGATCTGCCGGCTCGTCTGCAAATTGGGGCGCCGTTGAACGAAGGTGATGATAAGACCTTCTACAGCGAGGGGCCTGTTGGTTACACCGACTACCCGACACTTGCTCGTGAGCCGGCGTTGGTGGGTTAAGCAGCTGGTAAGGTTTGTATTGAATCTTTTTCAGCAGAGAGTGGTTTTTAGAGTACGTCTATCTTCAGGTGTTTTGATAAATCCAGGCTTGTGATCACCATCATAAGCCTGGATTTAACTATATATAATTAGTTGGCAGCACTTAAGTTGCTGAATACCTTGTTGAATTCAACATATAACAGATCATCTGACTGATCGGTTGGATATGAAAATGAATCAGCAAGATGCAAGTATGGACCTTGATCAGCCGTTGGTAATAGGCAGTGCGCTGGAAAATGACAGGCTCTCCAGATATTCATTTGCGGAGTCTGCGGTTTACGCGCTAAAGGCAATTTCTCCAACGGGCGGGTTTGTTTTGTCTGTCGAAGGGGCATGGGGCAGCGGTAAGACATCTTCTCTTGCAATGATTGAAGATTTATTGCTTCAGCAGAATGAGACAGACGACGTTAAATTGCCAATCGTTGTTCACTTCAATCCCTGGCTGGTTGGTGATCGAGATGCGCTACTAAGAAATTTTCTGGCACGTATTGCCCAGGCACTCAAATTACATGACCCTGCCGATGGTGCTAGGAAAGTTGCCAGAGAAATCAGGGCTTATGCCAAAGCGTTTGATGTTGTGAAGCTGATACCTGGTGCGGAACCATGGGCATCGATAGTTAAATCTGTCTTCGAGACGGTGGGTCACGCAACGGATTCTATTACAGAGTACAAGACGCCGAATCTGGAAGAGCATAAACAACGTGTAAAGGATGCACTGTTTGAATACCCAAGGCCCATCATTGTTTTTATCGATGACATTGATCGCCTATTCCCGCCAGAAGTCTTTGAGATGGTCCGAATTGTCAAAGCTGTCGGCGAGCTGCCCAATGTTGGGTATGTATTAGCCTGGGACCCTACTTACGTTAGCGAGTCACTTAAGAGTCTTAAAGTGGCACATCCAGAAATGTATCTGGATAAGGTGGTGCAGGCTCGAATACCACTGCCCACACTCTCTCGCTCGTCCAGGCAAACACTCTTCAAGAATGCATTGGAAAAACTGCATCCCGATGCGCGGACATCCTATTTCAAGGGGGATGAAGATCGTCTGTTTAATCTCTATTTCTCGGGGTTGCGGGAATTACTTGAGCAACCACGTGATGTGATTCGGCTATTTAATACCGTGCACATCATAGAACCTTCCCTTCGAGGGGAAGTTGTGTTGGCAGACATTGTAGGATTGGCTGCATTAATGACAAAAGCAGCCCCTTTGTTTGAATTGATAAGTAAGAAGCCACATTATTTTGTCGGGCCGATTTCCAAGGACCAGATATTAAAAGATAAGGCACAGGAAATAATCAGAGCCGGTACAGCAGAGCGTGAAGCTGCCCTGGAAGCCTGTTCTTCCCCTATCGATGCCAAACACGTTGTCCACTTTTTATTCCCTCTGGTGGCAAAGTGTGACAATGCTGTCGCTAAGGACAGCTTGCCGGAAATTGGAGGGTGTATAGCAAACCCAAGTCGGTTACTGGTTGCACTCCAACGTGGTTTCAGCTCCTCCGACATTAGTTTTGAGTCGGTAAGAAAATTACTATTGGAACCGGCCAAACGTAATGAGGTACTCAACTCTTTATCTGAAGAGAACTGTATGGAATTTATGGAATTCCTTGGCGATACAGTGAGAACCTTCAGCGAGAAAGGTATTTCAGATGTGGAAAATCTATGTCTGGCACTTGGCGCATTAACAGATAAAAAGCCTTTTATTAAGCACTCTTCCAGCGTAACGAACGATCATAAGTTTAATTTTGAGAACATGACACTGAGGACCATTCGAGAGCTGGTAAATACAGTAGAGCTTCGTCGAAGAATGGAAATAGCCAGGAAGTTAGTTGAGTGTGAAAGCGCACTCTTCATTGCAACGGTGATAATTCGGGAAGGTTTCCAGCCTAAATCCTCAAACCATATTTACCCACTGATATTGCCGGTGGAAAGTAAGAAGGAAATATTCCAGACTTACTTGAATAATATACTGAAAGCTTCGCGAAATAATTCCCTATTCTGTACTGCCAATCCCAGGACTATTCTGCAGGCCATTCCTTGGTTGATGTTGGAAAGATGCAAAGAGGTTTTTTCTGCACTGAGGGAAGGGGACCCCACCTTGGATAACTTTGCACTGGCGATTTTGCAGTATGGCAATGATACCCATAAGGGTTTGATTTATGGTCTACCCGACCCGGCTGGTAGGTTATCTGCCTACTGCACGTGGGAGGACCTAAGAGCACATGCAAAGTTAAGGCTGGCAGACAAGAATCTTGCCTCTCAGGTATTCATTGCCTGGCGGAGTGTGGTGGAAGGTAAGTATCTCTATGCCGCAGATGGAACTGAGGCCGACGCAGGCAATACATAGAGCCTGCCTGATGCAGTCCTTTTACGAAGATTTTTTGCTGTACAAGGGAAGCAAAACCTAAGAAACAGTATGGCGACGTCCCCTCCGTCGTCCAGGTAACACAAGCTTTGTAAGCAAACTATGGTGATAGGTAGTTGTGTTGGTGTTCACTGAGGTTTGGTATCGCGGTCTGAGCAATTCTTTTCACTGAGCTTGTCGGGGGTTTCCATGAAATTCTTCAATGATCTACGGATCTTCGTTCGCTTGGCCATTGCGTTCTTTTTACTTCTGGTTCTTACTGGTGCAGTGGGTGGAGTAGCCCTGATGAAACTGGGCACAGTTACCGATGCATTGGGGCAGGTGGGAGACAAATGGTTGCCCAGTGTTCAAGAAATTCTGATGTTACGCACTCATGTATTGGACCATCGCCTTCGTGAGACGCAGTACATCATCGCGAAGCCGGAAAACAAACAGAAATTCCTGGATCTCAAGCAGAAGGAATTGGAGAGTTTTCGCGAAGTTGCAAGGCACTATGAGACTTTGATCGAATCACCTGATACCCGTCGGGTCTACACCGAGTTCCGCGAAAAGTTTGATGCTTACCTTAAGGTAAGCGATCAGATCGTTGCTTTGGCCAAGGAAGGAAAAATGGAGGAGGCAGCTACGCTATCACTAGGGGATGGCCTTGCTGCATTTCGTGTTGCGCTGCCACTGTTGGAAAAATTGGTTGACGACAGCACAAGTGGTAGCAAAGCCGCTCGTGCGGATGCAGATACTGCGGCAACCGCCGCACGCTCCAATGTGAGTGTGATGTTGGTGGTAGCGCTGGTACTCGGTGCGTTGTTTGGCATTGTGATTACCCGCAGCATTATCGACCCGATAAACAGCTCAATCAGGATAGCCAACCGTATTGCTGATGGTGACTTAACAGGGGATATTCAGGGGAACGATCACAACGAAATGGGGCAGATGCTCAGTGCACTGGCAACCATGCAAAACTCGCTAAGCAAGACTATCGGCATTATGCGCCAGCATGCAGAGTCGTTGACTCAGTCGGCCAACGAGATGGCTGCAACCTCTACCCAGGTATCCAATGATTCCGCTGCGCAAAGCGAGGCGGCATCAAGCATGGCAGCGGCAGTGGAGGAGTTGACAGTCAGCATTACGCAAGTCAAAGACAATGCAGGTGATGCGCGGCAGTCTTCTGTCCGGGCTGAGTCGTTGTCCAATGAGGGGGCTTCGGTGATCCGAGGAGCAGAAAAGGAAATCCTTGGCGTAGCTGAGGAGATTCGTATTACTTCAAAGGTCATCGCCGAACTCGGTGAGGAGTCGCAACGTATTTCCAGCATTGTGTCGGTGATTCATGATGTTGCAGACCAGACCAATCTGTTGGCTTTGAATGCCGCTATCGAGGCAGCTCGGGCCGGGGAGCAAGGGCGCGGTTTTGCAGTTGTGGCAGATGAGGTTCGTAAGTTGGCGGAACGTACCAGCGGTGCCACGCGTGAGATCGTGGACATGATCCAACGTATTCAGCAGTGCTCCAAGGATTCAGTCAGCGGGATGGACCGTGCTGTCAGCAGGGTAGAGGAAAGTGTTCAACTGGCCGGCAGCGCAGGCACAGCGATAGAAGGCATAGCCAGCAGCGCTGTAGAGGCAGAACACGCTGTCAGTGTGATTGCATCCGCTTTGCAGGAGCAAAGCACAGTGAGCACACAAATCGCTAGTAATGTGGAACGTATTGCACAAATGGCCGAGGAAAACAGCAGCGCAGCCAAGGTTTCCGCAGGGTCTGCCCAGTTGTTGAGCCGGTTGGCTGAAGAAATGCGCAAGGAAGTTGCGCGTTTTCGTTTGCGTACCGGTTGAGTTGAAACCGTTATTGGTGGGGCAAGTACACCACACGCCCCACCACAGCTATTTGATAGCTATTTGATATAGCAACTTGAACGGGTTTTTAGTGACTAGTCATTCGCCTTGACGCTTTGTCCGATCTTCCCTTCAGTACCTGCCAGCAGATTGATAAGGTTACGTTTGTGTCGCTGGATCAATAGGGCGGCAATCGCCAAAACAGCGCCGAAAATAGCGGGACGATTGGGTACCAGGAAGTGACACAGCAGCGGCGCGGAGATCGCTGCAACGATAGCTGCCAATGAAGACAATCTGGTAGCAAGGGCTACCAATAGCCAGACTACCAATACCGCCAAGCCCAGCTTCCAGTCCAGCATAAGCAAAACGCCCGCAGCGGTTGCTACGCCTTTGCCGCCTTGAAACCGAAAGAAGATGGGCCACATGTGGCCGACGATGACGGCAATAGCTACCGCGGCAATCCATTCATCTGCGAACCCTAGTTGCTGGACTGTGGCGACAGCCAGTACGCCTTTCAGTGTGTCACCCAGCAGGGTAAACAGAGCGGCTTTCTTTTTACCCGAACGCAAAACATTGGTTGCACCAGGATTGCCCGAACCATAACTACGTGGGTCGGCCATTCTCATCGTTCTACTGACAATGATGGCAAATGAAATAGAACCAATGAGATAGGCAGCAATGACTAGAACAATTGGGAGCACAGCGGGCGGCATCAGGCGATTTCCTCTACAATGGGCGCCCCGGATTCTAAGCCGGATGCGGTCTTCGGCGATAGCAAGCAAGCGCTGGGGTCGCTTCCGCATTCACCATGGATATTATTTATTTACACGGCGTAAAGGCCAGGACCTTGATCGGTGTTTACGATTGGGAACGTGTTGCTCCCCAAGTTGTGGAGATTGACCTTGAGCTTGGTATTCCCAGCGCCCGTGCCTGTCAGACTGATAACCTGGCAGATACAATCAACTACGCTGATGTCGTCGACCGCCTGCGTGCAGTGCTTGCCGAACAGCATTTCTTGCTGTTAGAGCGTTTGGCTGAATATATTGCGCAAGACCTGATGGGGGCTTTTTCCACCCCGTGGATACGGGTATCCGTGACCAAGCTGGGTATCCTGCATGAGGTGGGGCGCGTTGGGGTGACGGTAGAGCGTGGCCACCGCGGTGGTTAGCACCACATGAGCTTGTTACAAGACTGTGATCAATAAAAAAGCGGCTTAAGCGCCGCTTTTTTATTGGGGTATGAGTAGTTTGTTCAATATCCGTTACGAGTAGCTGTTGAGCAGCACAAGTACAGATCGTGAACAGATCTTAGATTGTGCTCATTCATTCCTTCTCAAACCACGCCATCGATTCGACATGGCCAGTATGAGGGAACATGTTGACGACCCCTGCGGTTTTTAGGGTGTAGCCCTTCACATTGACCAATACATTGGCGTCACGCGCCAGGGTAGCGGGGTTGCAGCTGACATAGACGATACGCTTGGGGCCGTTTTCCACCGGAATCGACTTGCATACTTCCATCGCGCCATCACGTGGCGGGTCGATCAGCATGCGGTCGAAATGGCCCAAGCCGGTCATGATCTCCGGGGTCATCTCAAACAGATTGGCAACCGAGAATGTCGTCTTGGTTGCCAGACCATTTTTGGCAGCATTCTCGATGGCACGCTCGACCAACGGCTGACTGCCTTCGATACCAACCACTTCAGCACCCAGCCGTGCAATAGGCAGGGTGAAGTTACCCAAACCGCAGAACAGGTCTGCAATGCGTTCACCGGGTTGTGGGTCGAGCAGGCGGATGGCACGGCCGACCAATACACGATTGATATGTGGGTTGACCTGGGTGAATTCAGTCGGTTTGTAGGGCATGACAATGCCGAACTCAGGCAGGCTGTAACTGAGCTGTGGTGCATCTAGCGGGTAGAAAGGGTAGGCCGTATCCGGCCCTTTGGGCTGCAACCAGAACTGTACGGTGTGCTGGTCTGCAAAGGCTTTGACCAATGTTTCATCGGCAGGCGTTAGTGGTTCCATGATACGCAGTACCAGCACATCAACATGCTCGCCAAGGGCCAGCTCGATCTGCGGCATCCGTTCGCGAATAGATAGTTGCATTACCAGTTCACGCAGTGGTACCAGAAGGTCAGAGATTTTTTTCGGCAGAATCTCACAGGATTTCATGTCTGCGATAAAGCTGGAGCGCTTTTCATGAAAGCCGACAAGCACCGTACCCTTCTTGGCGACGTAACGCGCTGAAAGGCGTGCCCGGTGACGATAACCCCAGGTAGGGCCATAGATCGGCGTAAGCAGGGTTTGGGGTTTTACTTCACCGATACGGATCAGATTTTCCTCCATGACACGTTGCTTGGCGGCGACCTGTGCGCTGGCCTCAGCATGTTGCAGTGAACACCCGCCACAAACGCCGAAATGAACGCATTTAGGTGTAGTGCGCATAAAGCTCTCGCTTAGCACAGTGGTAACCTGAGCGTTTTCGAAGGTGGGTTTCTTGCGGTAGCTGGAGTATTCGACTGTCTCGAAGGGAAGTGCACCATCGAGAAAAATAGTCTTACCGTCAACATGGGCGACGCCATGGCCCTCGTAATCAAGTGATTCAACGGTGGCTACGGGATTACGACGGGGTTCGGTCATGGCAGAGAAAGCGGGAAGCGAAGAAAAGCCGGCAATTATAAGCGCTTGAGACTATGTGAGAAAACGCAAAAAACGAGGCCGACACGATGAAGTGTCGGCCTGTAAGTCAGGCGGCGTCAAACCGCCTTCGAGGGAGTTGCTGCTCTGGAGAGACTGAATCCTGTTATAGCGGGCAGGCCCGTGATTACAAGGTAAGCGAGGGCCGTCTGTCGTTTGCCTAACGGTCATCACTGCAGTGCACGCATCTGCTGGCGCACTGATTGCATTGCTTGCAATTGAATAGCCGGCTGTCGCCCGGAAAGTGATCTCTGTCGCGTGGGTTCGGTCAGCTATTGAAGTTTATTCAGAATAAACCGATATTCAGGTCGTAAGCCGATTGATCAGAATGCGCCAACGGCGCAGAAGGGATGCAAGATGATCACCGTCTTCGAAATGGCCACGGGCCAAGAGGAAGTAGCGGCAACCCATGAAGTTGAAGGGAGGCAGTCTTCCTATCCAATGAGCACTCCCCCCATTCAGTTGCGTTTGCTTACGCTGGATGAGGCGATGGCAGCCGAGCAACGCAGTGCTAATCCCAACTATCTACTGATTCAACCCATGGAACACTAGTGGGCGTTATATAGCCGGCCCTCTTAGGAGCCGGTTATATCTTTCGGGCAGGTAAATCCTGCTTGCAAACTCCTTGAGCAACGCCTAGCTTGCGTGGACGGAGTATTTCCTTCCGCAATTGCAGCTTCCCTTAAGGAGGAAGATTGATGAAAGCTTTATTCGCTAGTGTGCTCGCAGCCCTGGCCCTTGCTGTTCTGCCTGCAATGGCAGTCGTCGATATCAATAAAGGTACTGCTGCTGAATTGGAGGCATTGCCTGGAATCGGCCCTAAGAAGGCTCAAGCCATAGTTGATTACCGTAGCAAGAATGGCCCTTTTAAGACTGTCGAGGATATGGAGAAAGTCAAAGGGATTGGTAAGGCGACTGTCGAGAAACTACGTAAGGACATTACGGTTGGCGGTGCTCCAAGTAAGCCTGCACCAGCACCTACAGCAGCGTCAAAGCCAGCTTCAGCATCACCACCTAAAAAGCCATAGTTATTCGTAGCTTTTTTAACGATTAAGAACCTGATTAAAACAAGGCCTCGCATATTTGCGAGGCCTTGTTTCTTATACTGTGCCTGCCTGCCTGCCTGCCTGCCTGCCTGCCTGCCTGCCTGCCTGCCTGCCTGCCGGTGCGGTGATTGCATCTGTATTTCTGTATTTGGCCAATGCTAATTGACCCTGTCGCCATATTTGATCGAGACCAAGGCGCCGTTCTCAAAGCGCAAAATAGTCAGAAACTGCCCAGGACCGGGATTGTAGGTCCATTCATCCACAGGTTGGCAAGCCAGCGTTCCCTCCTTAGGTTTGCAATAGCTATCACGTGCTATTGGCTCACCACACTTTTGTACGACGCTGGCTTTATTGTCTCCTACCTGGGCGCTATCGCCATTACAGCGCAGAAATTCAGCGTGGGCTTGTAAACCCATGCTGATAAGCATTAGCGCAAAGACTCTGCACACAAATTTGTTACGTAACATCGTTTCTTTCCTTTTTATCAAACCAAATCCGTTTTCCATAAGGTTGATCCACCATGTGGACCAAGGATCAATTCCGTACGCGGCTCTGTCTGCAGCACAGGTTTAACTAGGGGCTGAGAGCGGTAGAGAATTCCCATGTTGAATGGGGCGAAGCCTATCGATACCGCGGTGAACCACAGATGAACGAAAGTAAGAGGTCGGATAAGTTCAGCTTTGGCATGATTTTCCAACGTAATTTTTCTGGCGAATTTGCCGGCTTATGAAGCCCATATTACGGCACAACATGGTGTGCCTAATGCGCAACAAATATATACAGTTTGTTGTAAAAAGATTCTTAGTAATTGCTAATAACCTGTACCTGTCAGTAAGCTGAATCAGCTTCTTGAGTGGCCGTTTCGGCAACGAAGTGGCTGCTAAGCAAGGGCGCGTCTGATCGGCGCATCAGGATGGCAAATGGTTGATGCCTATACCAATACACAGCCAATGCCATCAAATTTGGACTTACTGTTGGGGAGATCACTCGATGAGGATCAAACAGCTTGCTTATGCAATAGGAATGATCGGTCTTGCTGGTTCTATGGGTACTGCCAGTGCGGCCGATGATGTACAAAAGGCTGACAAGATTGAGATCACGGGTTCGAGTATCAAACGGATTGTAAAAGAGGGCGCTTTACCAGTTCAGACGTTAAAGCGCGAAGATATCACTCGTACTGGCGCAACATCAGTTGCAGAACTGATGCAAGCGATGCCCGCAATGCAAGGGTTTACCGCATCCGCTGATTCTGTAGGTGGCGGTGGTGGGGGCTTGATTACAGCATCGCTGCATAACATCGGTGAAAAATATACGTTGGTGCTATTGAATGGCCGGCGTATTGCCCCTGCAGACAGCGGCGGGACAGTAAACCTTGCTTCCATTCCGTTAAGTGCGGTAGAGCGGGTGGAAATACTCACAGATGGTGCATCGGCATTGTACGGATCTGATGCGATTGCAGGCGTCGTCAACTTCATACTCAAGAGGAACCAGCAAGGGGTAGATCTGGAAGCGCGCTACACCAGGCCGCAGCACCCAGGTGGTAAGAATTGGAGCGCGGGTTTCACTGCAGGCTTTGGCGATTTGTCCAACGATGGTTTCAATGCCATGGTGTCGTACTCGCATGATTCACAAGATTTCCTGCGCGCCAAAGACCGGGATATTTCCAAGACAGGCATTATCCCATTTGGCTACAAAGGCCAGAGCCTGCTGTTTTTCAATGGGTCGCCACGCGGTATTCCTGGCAATGTGGAAGTCAATTACAAGGATGCAGCAGGACTTGACCAAGTCTATTCATTCAATCCTTACTACTCTGCTAATCAAGCCTGTCCTCCAGATCATCAGCGGATGGAAGTTTCACCAGGCCAATACAATTGCTATTTTGACTACGCCTCGACGGTGCAGATCATGCCCGAGAGTGAGCGTAACAGCATTTTCGCCACGGGCCGGTTGAAGATTGGTGAAGGCTGGACGTTGTTCTCTGACGTGGCGTTCTCAAAATATGAGATGAAGACGAAAATTGCAGCACAGACTGCAAATGTGCCGATTTCCATTGATACCAGCTCCCCTACAACGTTTTACAACACTTATATCCTGCCTTATCTGCCGGCTGCAGCCACTGCGCCGGGTGCCTCAATTGTGGACGCTGCTGCCGCATACCGTGTTCTTGATTTAGGTGGCCGCGCTTCTAAATACAGCAATGAGTCCAAGCATCTGGTGTTGGGGGCTGAGGGTGATTTGGGAAGTTGGAGTCTGAAGGGGGCCGGAACGATTGCTGAGAATACGCTGAGCGAGGACAGAATAGGTGGGTATGTCTTGCAACAGCCATTTGTTGCCGCTGTTCGATCTGGATTGGTGAACCCATTTGTTGGCCCTGGCCAGCAGACGCCGGCAGCGATGGCTTTGCTGAACCAAGCCTTGTACTTTGGGCCACTCTCTAAGGACAAGGTCAAATACAAAGGGATCGAAGGAAGTGGTTCGACTGAGCTCATGGAGTTGCCCGGCGGGCAGGCGATGGTCGCAATCGGCGGTGACTTCCGGGACTATTCCTTCACAACTACCAGAGATCCGGCCTCTAACGGCAAAATCCTGAATGAGCTGGCTCAGCCTGATTACAACCTGACCCGTCAAGCCATGGGAATTTTCGGCGAACTGGCATTGCCAGTGTTGGATAAGCTGGAGCTGAGCCTTTCTACACGCTATGACAAGATTGAAAGCGTCAAGGACAAGCTGTTGGGTGTAAACGTAGGTAACAGTAACTCCAAAGCCACTTATAAGATTAGTGGCCGTTACCAACCTACAAAGTCTGCATTGCTACGTGCTTCTTACGGCACTGGCTTCCGAGCGCCATCGATGCTGGATATAGCTCGGCCATTCAGTGACTTTGGCGTGAGTGCAGGCACATACAACTGTCCGAATTTCCCTGCTGGTGACATTCTCACGACTTACTGTAAACCTGGTAAGCAACAGGCCGAAGTCTTCAAGCAAGGGGAGGCAACACTGAAGCCAGAGAAATCTGAGCAGTGGTCGGTCGGTTTCCGCCTTGAACCCTCGAGCTCGTTCGGGTTTGGTATGGATATGTGGGACGTATCAATTACCGATGCGGTCAGGGAGATCGATGAATCGGTTATCTTTGATGATCCTTTGACGTATCACGATCGATTCACTTTTAAGACCAACACAGCTACCGGCCGTAAGGATCTCGCTATCGTCCTAAAGGCGGAGAATATCGGTAAGTTGCATAACCGGGGTATTGACTGGGACGCGGTAGGTCGTTTCAGAGTGATGTCTGCACGGGTGACGACCAATTTTACAGGTACCTACTTGTTGAAGTCTGAGTACACCAGACCAGGTTCGCAGGCATATGAGTCTAGCCTTGGCCAGTATGGATCTGATGACAAGGTTGCTTTCCGGACCCTTGCTAATCTGGTGACAACGGTTGAGTTGGGGGATTTCAGCAATTCGATGACGGTTAAATACAAGTCTGGTTATAAGGACAAGACCTATTCGGTAGCTGATTGCAGCGTTACTACGCCGGATCTGGCTACCTGTATGCCTTACGATGGAACGGTGTCCAGCTATACAACGGTGGATGTACAAACCCGTTATATGGTGAGAAAAGGATTTACGTTGACGGGTGGTATCACCAATCTGTTTGATCGCGATCCACCGCGCTCACTACGTAATACCGGTTCACATCAGCTTGGGTATGACCCACGTTATGCAGATGCAATCGGTCGGTCGTTCTATGTGAGCGGCAACTACAAATTCTGATTCGGCGTATTGAAGTCAGAATGGTTGTGTGCTGTTGAAAGCCGCCCTGAGGGGCGGCTTTTTTGCTGGAACAAAGAAAAGATTTCAGCGGAAGAATCCGTTCGTAATCGGATATCGCCAGTCCCGTCCAAACCCGCGGGGCGTGATGCGTGCGCCAACTGCAGCTTGTCTGCGCTTGTATTCATTGACCTTTAATAGCTTCACTACCCGCAGCACATCGGCTTCGTTAAAACCTGTAGCGATGATGTCGGTGATGGATTCGTTATCTTCCACATAGCGCGCCATGATGGCGTCCAGAACCTCATAAGGCGGAAGGCTGTCCTGGTCGACCTGATCTTCGCGTAATTCGGCGGATGGCGGCCGGGTGATGATGCGCTCAGGAATAATGTCAGAGATGCTGTTCCGGTAATTCGACAGGCGATAGACCAGGGTCTTGGCGATGTCTTTCAGCACAGCATAGCCGCCCGCCATATCTCCATAGAGTGTGGCGTAGCCGGTGGTCATTTCCGACTTGTTGCCTGTGGTCAGCACCAATCGGCCGGTTTTGTTCGAGAGCGCCATCAGAATGGCGCCGCGAATCCGTGATTGAAGATTCTCTTCGGTAGTGTCTGGGGCAAGGCCTGCAAACTGTGGGGCAAGTGCGGAGCTGAAAGCATCGTACATCGGTTCGATACTGATCTCATCGTATTGGACACCAAGGCGGCGGATCATCTCGCGCGAATCGTCAAGACTGATCTGAGTGGTATAGCGCGATGGCATCATTACTGCGCGTACGCGGTCGGCACCTAATGCATCGACAGCAATTGCCAGGGTGAGCGCAGAATCAATGCCGCCAGAAAGACCGATGATGACGCCGGGAAAGCGGTTCTTCTGAATGTAATCGCGGGTAGCCAATGTAAGCGCTTGATATACGCTGGCTTCTATGTCTGGCGTCGTGGTGATTTTGCTGGCTTGTATATCACCGTTGATGAACTCCAGTATCGCAAGGTCTGGTATGAAACTGGGGGATTTTGCGACGAGATCACCCTGGCGATTCAGGGCAAAACTTCCGCCGTCGAAAACAAGCTCATCCTGTCCGCCCACCCAGTTGCAATAGACAATAGGCAGGCCCGTTTCTTCTACCCGTTGACGGACCATTTGCTCGCGTACGGCTTCCTTGCCCATATGGTAGGGGGAGGCATTAGGTACGAGCAGTATTTCTGCGCCCTGGTCGGCTGCTTCGGCAGCAGGCTCCAGGTGCCAAATATCTTCGCAAATCAATACACCTACCTGGACGGTGCTGCCATCATGGCAGCGTTGCTCAAATACGCAGGTGTTGGCACCGGGCGTGAAGTAGCGGCATTCATCGAACACTTCGTTATTAGGCAGGACCATCTTCTGATATCGGGCAATGAAGTTACCGTCACGTAGCACTGTCACCGCGTTGAAGCGCTCGGCACCCAACTGTTGTGGGTGACCGACAACCAGTGTAATGCCATCAGCTGCATCGAGCAGGCGGTCGAGCTGTTCATTGCATGCCTGATAGAAGCTTGGACGTAACAGCAGGTCTTCGGGTGGATAACCAGAGATAGCCAGCTCTGGCACCAGCAGGATGTCAGCACCTGCCTGTCGGGCCTGTTCGAGTTGGGAGAGAATCTGATCGGTATTACCGACAAGGTCACCGACGGTGGCGTTGAATTGGGCTACGGCTATTTTCATAAGATGAAAAATCGAGAGTTGTGACGAAGTACGCGCAGTTTGAAAAACTGGACGTGATAATTATTTGCCAGCATAGAGCACGAACATGGCCGGTCGTTTTTTCAGCTCTGGGCGGGGTTGTTTTTTCCAATCTGAAAGCACTTGTGAGATGACCAATTCATCGTCTGTTGTCAGGTCACGGGCAATAGTAAGCCAGGTATTGGGCTTACATGCTTGCAAGGCAGCATCAAGCATGGCGTCGTTACGATAAGGGGTTTCGATGAAGAGTTGGGCTTCATCAAGCTTGGTGGAGTCGCGCTCCAGTTCGCGCAGTTTTTCCAGCCGTGCCCCAGCTTCCAACGGCAGGTAGCCATGAAAACGGAAACGTTGGCCGCTTGCACCCGAAGCCATTAGCGCTAGCAGAATCGAGGATGGCCCAACCAACGGGGCAACGCGGATACCGTGAATGTGAGCCAAGCGAGCCAGCTTGGCGCCTGGGTCGGCAACACCGGGGCAGCCAGCTTCGGACATCAGCCCGACATCATGACCCGCTTGTAAAGGCGCGAGCAGGCTGGTGAGTTCGGCATCCTTGGTATGTTCGTTCAGCTCATGCATCTGCAAAGAGGCGATCTGCCGCTCCGGCCCGTACAACTTAAGAAATGCACGTGCTGTTTTGGGATGTTCGACAATCCAGTGTTCGATGCGATTGGCGATTTTCCGCACATCGGCAGGTAAGAAGCTATCCAGATTACTATCGCCGAGCGGAGCGGGAATGAGATAAAGGGTCCCTGCACTCATAGTATTGGGAAACCTTCTGTACGCAGCATTCGGCATAGCTCAATTAGGGGGAGGCCAATGATGGCGGCCGGGTCACTGCCTTGCATATGCTTAATCATTGCGATTCCCAAGCCTTCAGTCTTGGCGCTGCCTGCGCAGTCATACGGTTGTTCCCGTTCCAGATAGCGTCGAATTTCCACATCGCTGTATTCGTGCATTGTGACCTGCCAAGGCACCACAGTTTCCTGGGTCTGGCCAGTCTTGGCGTTGTGCAGTGCCAGCGCGGTATGAAAGGTAATGGTTTTTCCACGCATAGCGCACAGCTGGTCAAAGGCACGCTCAAAGGTACCGGGTTTGCCCAGTTGTTTATCCTCCAGCAGGGCTACCTGATCGGAACCAATGATCAAGGCGTTCGGGAAACGGGTTACGAGCGACTGCGCTTTAAGCCGCGCCAGGCGCGTTGCAGTTGTGGCTGCGCGCTCGTTAGGAAGCGGGGTTTCGTCGCAATGTGGTGTGGCAACTTCAAATGCAATGCCCAGGCGCTTAAGTAATTCACGTCGATAACGTGAGGTGGAGCCCAATACAAGCTGTGGTGTAGTCATTGATATCACTTGTTTGAGGAGCAACAGCTAATTCTGGGCTGTTGGATTTGTTGTTGTCAGCAATGCTGTGCACTGACGCCACAGTTTTTGCCAAGTAGTCGCAGTAAGGGGCAGAAGCAGTGGTTTTGCGCCATCGGTAATAGACCTTCAACAGCGACTAAACGGCAGATTTCTTTGACGTTTCAGGGGGCGAAAGTATATCATCCGCCGTTTATGTCCGAGCTCATCTTCGATAACGGTCAGTTTGCTAGGCAGAAAAAGGTCCTGGCAGGCGAGTTGGCCCTGAGTGATTTACCCCGCGTGGCAGGCGAGTTACTGAGCGGCGGTGCTGTCGGGTATGCCTTGGTGGGCGGTACGGATAGACTGCAGCGCTTGACACTGGACTTGCGCTTGACAGCGAGTTTTCAACTCAAGTGCCAACGCTGTTTGACATCTATGCCGTTCGAGTTGGATGTGGCCGCCCGGTTTGTGCTGTTTTCTGACGAAGGCAAGCTTAATGAAGCCGAGGCTGAGGATGTAGAGCTGGAAGGGTTGATGTTTGAGCGTGAGTTTGCGCTACTTGACCTGATCGAGGACGAGATTTTACTGGCATTGCCCTATTCGCCAACGCATGAAGAATGTGAGGCTGATATCGGGGTGATGTCGGAGGCGGTTGTAACGCCGCAAAAGCCTAACCCGTTTGCCGTGCTGGCGGATTACAAGGCCAAATTAAAGCGCGGCGACAACTAAGCGGTATTCAGAGTTAACAAGTTTTTGAAGTTTGATCTAGGAGCACGACCATGGCCGTTCAACAGAATAAAAAATCCCCGTCCAAGCGCGGTATGCATCGCGCCCATGACTTTTTGACCGCTCCTGCTTTGGCTGTTGAGCCAAGTACTGGTGAGGCTCATCTGCGTCATCACATCAGCCCGAACGGTTTTTACCGTGGCCGCCGCGTTGTCAAGGCCAAGGGTGAGTAATTGCCCGGTGGGGTTGTATGCTGTATGTAAAGGCGCGCTCTAGAGCGCGCCTTTTTCTTTCGAGCTAGCGCTTGGCACCGCTCGTAGTAGACCTTACTCTTCCCGCATGGAAATTACTGTCGCAATAGATGCAATGGGTGGCGATCACGGTACTCACGTTACTGTGCCTGCTGCACTCAAGTTCCTCAAGGCGCGCCCTGAGGTCAATGTGGTACTCGTTGGTTTGAAGGATGCCATCGAAGCGGAGTTGAAGGCACATCACGCCAAACCCGGTCCACGTCTTCGCATTCATCATGCAAGTGAAGTGGTGGCAATGGATGAGGCGCCACAGTCCGCACTCAAGAACAAGAAAGACTCATCCATGCGTGTCGCTATCAACCTGGTTAAGACAGGTGAGGCGCATGCCTGCGTTTCGGCTGGCAATACCGGTGCCCTGATGGCTACAGCCCGTTTTGTGTTGAAGACCTTGCCAGGAATTGAGCGCCCGGCGATTGCCAAGATGATGCCTACGATGCGCGGTACCAGCTGTGTGTTGGATCTTGGCGCGAATGTCGATTGCACGGCCGAGCAGCTTTATCAGTTTGCTGTCATGGGGTCTGCGCTTTACGGTGCTTTACGGCAAAGCGAACGACCTTCGGTTGGCTTGTTGAATATCGGTTCTGAAGACATCAAGGGTAACGAAACAGTTAAGGCTGCCGGTGAGCTGCTAAAGCAGTCGCACCTGCACTTCTATGGCAATGTTGAAGGCAATGACATCTACAAAGGCACCGTGGATGTTGTGGTCTGTGATGGTTTTACAGGCAATGTGGCGCTCAAGACATCTGAAGGTTTGGCCAAGATGTTGAGCGAATTCCTGAAGGAGGAGTTCCTCAAGAGTTGGTGGCGTAAGCTGATTGCTGTTATCGCCACGCCGGTATTGATGAGTTTCCGCCATCGCATGGACCCGCGTCGTTACAACGGTGCGAGTTTGCTGGGTTTGCGAGGCATTGTCGTCAAGAGCCATGGTGGGGCGGACAAACTTGCCTTTTACTACGCTATGGAGCAAGCACTGGAAGAAGCCCGGTCGGGAGTCCTGAGTAAAATCAGCGAAACCATGGCGGACCATTCGACGGTTACAGCCAGTTTGCCTGACGCGTAAACACTTTGAGCAGGTTCTAAAATCAAAAGATTGGCTTATCAACGAATAAGCCAGCTATTCCCAAGCAAGGGCAACCAGTAGGTTGCTGATGGAGTTTCCTTTTATGAGCGGCCCCCAGATGTATTCCCGCATCGCCGGTACGGGCAGTTACTTGCCTGAACGTGTGCTGGGCAATACCGAGTTGGCACAACAGGTGGATACCAGTGATGAGTGGATTGTGACTCGCACCGGTATTCGCGAGCGGCGTATCGCTGCCGCAAATGAATTGACCAGTGATTTAGCGCTGAAAGCCAGCTTGGCAGCGCTGGATGCAGCTGGTGTGTCTGCAACAGAGATCGATCTGATCGTTGTCGCGACAACCACGCCTGATGTTGTTTTCCCCAGTACCGCTTGTATCTTGCAGGACAAGCTTGGTGTACACGGCTTTCCTGCCTTCGATGTGCAGGCTGTTTGTGCCGGCTTTGCCTATGCCCTGGCGACGGCTGATCAGTTTGTCCGTGGGGGTATGGCCAAAACTGCCTTGGTAGTCGGTGCGGAGGTATTCTCACGCATTCTGGATTGGGATGATCGTGCTACCTGTGTCTTGTTTGGCGATGGTGCTGGCGCAGTGGTGCTTAAAGCATCAGAGGAGCCTGGCATCCTGATAACCAAACTCAAGGCGGATGGCCGATATCGTGACATTCTCACTACGCCAGCCAGCATCATGCATGGCGATGTGCGCGGGAAACCCTTCCTGCATATGGATGGTCAGGCAGTCTTCAAGTTTGCTGTCAAAGCGCTTGCAGAGCTGGCATCCGAGACTTTGGCGGCCGCAGGGATTAAGCAATCGGAACTTGACTGGTTGGTACCGCATCAAGCCAATATCCGCATTATTGAATCGACTGCCCGCCACTTGGGCCTGAGCATGGACAAGGTGGTGGTAACGCTTGCCCAGCACGGTAATACTTCGGCGGCCTCTATTCCGCTGGCCATGGATACGGCTGCGCGCGAGGGGAAATTCCGTCGTGGCGAATTGATTATGTTGGAAGGTATTGGCGGCGGATTTGCTTGGGGGTCTGCCCTTATGCGCTGGTAGGCGATCGATTTATTTAAACAAGCGATCGCTTGGTGGTGCTACTCACCGTGGCCGTTTAATATCGCGCCTATCTATATAATTTTCAGCCCGAGTTGTTGTCCGCATTTCACGGCATATCACCGAACTTGTTGGCAGTATGGGGATTTTCTATGGCACTTGCTTTTGTATTTCCTGGGCAGGGCTCCCAAGCACTTGGCATGCTCGACACGTTTTCCGAGCTTGTTGTTGTGCGTGAGACCTTGGCAGAGGCCAATGCTGCACTGGGGTATGACTTGGCGGCATTGATTGCCACTGGCCCCAAAGAAGCGCTGGACGCTACTGTAAATACACAACCGGCGATGTTGGTTGCTGGTGTTGCCACATATCGTGCTTGGCTGGCTTCTGGTGGCCAGAAGCCAACTTTCTTAGCGGGGCATAGTCTCGGCGAATATTCCGCGCTTGTGGCTGCCGATGCGCTTACATTTTCTGATGCCGTCAAATTGGTGCGGCTTCGTGCTGAGGCCATGCAGGATGCTGTTCCAGCAGGTCAGGGCGGCATGGCCGCTATCCTGGGGCTGGATGACGAAGCGATTCGTATTGCCTGTGCCGAAGCGGCGCAAGGGGATGTAGTGGAGGCGGTGAACTTCAATTCGCCTGGCCAAGTGGTGATTGCGGGGAGTAAGGCTGCCGTAGAGCGCGCTTGCGAGCGTTGCAAGGCCGCTGGTGCAAAGCGTGCACTACCCCTACCCGTATCGGTACCTTCGCATTGCGCTTTGATGAAGCCAGCTGCAGAGAAGTTGGCGGCGGCACTGGCGGAGATCGCGATCAAGTCGCCGTCGATACCTGTATTGCACAATGCCGATGTCGCAGCCTATACCGATCCGGCTCAAATCAAGGATGCGCTAGCTCGCCAATTATTCAGCCCGGTGCGCTGGGTTGAAACCATTCAGCAGTTGCAAACCAATGGTGTAACTGTGGTGGCGGAGTGTGGTCCAGGCAAGGTATTGGCAGGATTGAACAAACGTATCGTCGAGGGTATGCAGTCTTTTACCTTGACCGAACCAGCTTCGTTTGAGTCCCTCAGAACGGCGTTGGCATGAAATTGTTGATGTTGTTCAGGCGTATGCCTTGGATAGACCGTGTGTTTATCCCAGTGGCGCTTGTGCTCGCATTTTTTCGAATCAGCGAAGGGCTGATGGAGGGGCAGGCGTCGGCTTTGGCAGCTGGCGTTGGCTTTGCGCTGTATGCCGTGGGTAAGCTGCTGCAGTATTGGCATGGCCAGGATATGCGTGCAGCAGGTTTATCGCTCAAGCTGCAAATGGCTGGCATTGGCCTGTGGCTCGCTTCCATGATCTGGCGGTTTGCTGCCTGATCCAGAGTTAAAAGGAGAAGTATTTTATGTCTTTGCAAGGCAAACTGGCCTTAGTGACCGGAGCGTCGCGCGGCATTGGCCGGGCGATCGCAGAAGCGCTTGGGCGTGAAGGCGCCATCGTGGTTGGGACAGCTACCAGTGAAAGCGGTGCCGCGGCTATTGGGGCGTATTTGCAACAGAGCGGCATCCAGGGTATGGGGCTGGCGTTGGATGTAAATGAGCCTGCTGCAGTTGAGGCTGTGCTTGAGCAAATCGAGAAGGCCCATGGCCCAGTCGCTGTATTGGTCAACAACGCTGGCATTACCCGAGATCAACTCCTGATGCGTATGAAGGAAGAAGATTGGGATGCAGTTATGGATACCAATCTGCGTTCGGTTTATCGTCTGTCGAAGGCTGTGCTGCGTGGCATGATGAAGGCTCGGTGGGGCCGTATCATCAGTATCGCATCGGTGGTGGGGGCGTCTGGTTCCGCGGGACAAACTAACTATGCTGCCGCCAAGGCTGGCATGATGGGATTTACCAAGTCGCTGGCCAGAGAAGTAGGCAGTCGCAATATCACGGTGAATTGTGTTGCGCCCGGTTTTATCGATACCGACATGACAGCTGTGCTGGCAGAGGATTACAAGCAGAAATTGCTGGCTCAGATTCCATTGGAGCGATTGGGACGGCCGGAGGAGATAGCAGATGCAGTGGCCTTCCTGGCCAGTGAAAAAGCCGCTTATGTGACAGGGAATACCCTGCATGTAAATGGCGGCATGTACATGAATTAATTCGTTTTTTTGTGCTTTAACTTGCGTGCCGTGTTTTTTGTTAGAATGCGGGCGCTTTTGATCATCCAACACGAAAGGCTTGGGTTCAAGAATGGAAAATATCGAACAACGCGTGAAGAAGATCGTCGCCGAACAATTGGGCGTCAACGAAGCCGATATCAAGATCGATTCGTCCTTCGTTGATGACCTGGGTGCCGACTCTCTCGACACCGTTGAGCTCGTGATGGCGCTGGAAGAAGAATTCGAGTGCGAAATTCCGGACGAAGAAGCCGAAAAGATCACTAACGTTCAACAAGCTGTTGACTACGTTAAGGCTCACCTGGGCAAGTAAGTCCAATGGTAAATACAGCATGTCCCGCTAGGGGCATGCCTGTTAAGCCAGTCAAGACCCCTGTGCGATTTGTCGTACAGGGGTCTCGTCGTATGTGTCATTTGAATTGAGCGGTTGCTTGTTTGAGATCGCTACATGAGTCGTGTGTCGGCCGTATACCGGTGTGCATGACCTTGTTACAGAAGGAAGACTTTCATGTCCAAACGCAGAGTTGTCGTCACCGGTCTGGGCCATATCTCGCCGGTCGGTAACGATGTCGCCACGGGGTGGGCCAATCTACTGGCTGGCAAGTCCGGTATCGGCACGATCACCCGTTTCGATGCTTCCGATCTTGCCTGCACGATAGCGGGTGAGGTGAAGGATTTTGATCCTACCCAATTCATCCCTGCCAAAGATGCGCGGCGCATGGATGTATTCATCCACTACGGTATTGTCGCGGCACTGCAGGCGATAGACGACGCGGGTCTGGACGCGATAGAAGGCCTGGATAAGACCCGTGTCGGGATCAACATCGGTTCCGGTATCGGTGGCTTGCCCCTGATCGAGAACACCGGCGTTGCTTTGCAGGACGGCGGCCCGCGCAAGATCGGCCCGTTCTTCATCCCTGGTTCTCTCATCAATATGATTGCCGGCCATGTTTCGATCATGAAGGGGTACCAAGGACCGAGTTACGGTATTGTGTCCGCCTGCACAACCGGCGCGCATTGCATTGGTGATGCGGCCCGTACGATTCAGTACGGTGATGCCGACGTTATGGTTGCGGGTGGTGCCGAGTGTGCGATTGCGCGGCTTGGCATTGGCGGTTTTGCAGCCATGAAGGCGCTTTCTACACGTAATGATGATCCGATGACTGCCAGTCGTCCTTGGGACAAAGGACGTGATGGATTCGTCATGGGCGAAGGCGCAGGCGTTTTGGTGCTGGAAGAATACGAACACGCGAAGGCGCGCGGCGCCACCATTTACGCAGAGCTGGCCGGCTTTGGTATGAGTAGCGACGCTTATCATATGACTGCACCGTGTGAAGATGGGAGCGGTGCGGCGCAAGGTATGCTCAACGCACTGCGTGATGCTAAGGTCAACCCGGATGAGGTCGACTATATCAATGCGCATGGTACTTCCACGCCGCTGGGCGATGCCGCCGAGACCATGGCGGTGAAACGCGCGTTTGGTGATCAGGCGAGAAAGCTGGTTGTGAATTCGACAAAATCCATGACGGGTCACCTGCTGGGTGGTGCCGGCGGGGTGGAGGCGGTTTATTCCGTATTGGCGATACATCACCAGAAGAGCCCGCCTACGATTAATCTGTTCGAGCAGGATATCGAGGGTGGGTGTGATCTTGATTACGTTGCCAACGAGGCACGTGATCTACCGATTCGTGCTGCTATCTCAAATTCGTTCGGGTTTGGTGGCACCAATGGCACATTGGTTTTCAAGCGGGTCTAAAGATCTGATTACGATCTTACTGCGCAGCCGTGATCAGGGCTTATGTGCTGCTCGAAGTTCTCATGTACAAAAGTACATTCCGGCTTCTGCGCTGAGCTTTACCCCGCTGACGGCCGCTCGCTACAGACCATGAATAGATTTCAACATCATGTGAGCTGGAGCTAAAGCAAGATAAGGCGGAAACAGCCGGGGAAGCGGAGTTTACAAAGGGTAAATAGGCATTCCGAGGGTGTTTTCAACGCTGTATCGCTGATGCGCAGCAGCCTTTGAGCAGGTTCTAAGCCTAACGGCCCTTGCCAATCACAACGCCGCGCGGGAGACTGCGCGGCGTTTTGTATTATTGGTGTTGTGATGCCCACCTTTTCGCTTGGCCAGCTGCCTGATCTTGTTGCTCTGGCGGCCGCCTACCCGGCTGAATTTCCTTACCTGCTCCAATCGGCGGGGGATACCGGCTGGGATATTTTATTTGCACTGCCCAAAACCGTGCGTGTCTACGCGGCGGGGGAGGGAGCGGCGTTGTTTGCCGACTTGGCTCGGATTGCGGTGGCGCCAAAACCAAACCCCATTGGCCTGCCGTTTACTGGAGGCTGGTTTACCTACCTGGGGTACGAGTGGCTGGAGACGCTGGAGCACACGGTTCCCGCAAGAAAAGACACTGGATTTCCATTGGGATTACTTGCGCGTATCCCGGCAGCCATATTGCACAACCGCCATACCGGCCAGACTGAAATCGTGGCGGAGAGCGCTGCGCAATTGAAGCGCTTGCAGGCATTGCTGGCTAAATCGTCTGTATTCGTACCCAAGCCGATTGCATTGAAAAGCCTGAGTGAAGACGAACCAATGGCTTTTTTGCAAGGAACGCATCGTTGTAAAGACTATATCCGCGATGGCGATGTCTTCCAGGTCAACCTCTCGCGCGGGTGGGATGCCAAGCTGGCGCATGGTGCAGGCCCGCTCGATCTTTTTGCCCAGTTGCGTCACGCTAACCCTGCTCCCTTCTCAGCCTATGTGGATCTGGGTAGTGGCCGGGCTATTGTCAGTTCTTCACCAGAACGGCTGGTCAAGATAGACAGGCAGGGCCATGTGGAAACCCGGCCTATTGCTGGAACCCACCCACGCTCGCCCGACCCGGTGGAGGATGAAGCGCAGAAAGCGAGGCTGATTGCCTCCAAGAAGGAGCGCGCCGAGCACATCATGCTGATTGACCTGGAACGCAATGACCTGGGCCGGATCGCTATCCCGGGTTCGGTGCAGGTAGATTCATTGATGGAGGTGACCAGCTATACCTATGTTCATCACCTTGAATCAACCGTCAGTTGCGACATACGACCTGGGCAGAATGTGGCTGATGTGGCGCGCGCGTTGTTTCCGGGGGGTACGATCACTGGTTGCCCCAAGGTGCGCTGCATGCAGATTATCCGCGAACTGGAAGACCGGCCGCGCCGGGCATATACCGGCAGCCTTGGCTATATCAATCTTGATGGCTCACTCGATCTCAATATCCTTATCCGAACCTTTGTACAGGATGGCGATACGCTTTATTTCCGTGCCGGTTCCGGCATCGTGGCGGATAGCGACCCCGAACGTGAACTCAACGAAACCCGCGCCAAAGCGCGTGGCCTTCTAAGGGCATTGGGGTTATGAATACCTTGGTCAATGGCCAAGCAGGTGCGTACATCACAGTTCGTGACCGTGGCTTTGCGTATGGCGACGGTGTGTTCCGTACGTTGAAGTGCGAAGCTGGGCGCTTGCTGGCCTGGCCGCGCCACTATGCCAAGCTGCTTGCCGACTGTGCGGTATTGGGTATCCGTTGCCCGGCAGAATCGGTATTGCTGGCTGATCTGGCTCAGCTTGCGCCTGAGAACGCCACGGTCAAGCTCACGGTAAGTCGTGGGTTGAGTGCCAGGGGCTATGCTTGCGACCCCGATGCTGACTCAACCCGTATTGTGCAGACGGGCATATTGCCGACTTATCCGACTAATTTGCATACCGTGGGTGTACAAGTTCGGCTGTGTGACTGGCCCCTTAGCATTCAGCCCGGCCTTGCCGGCGTTAAACATTTGAACCGGCTAGATCAGGTAATGGCACGCCGTGAGTGGACTGACCCAGCTATTTTCGATGGCTTGATGTGCAATACCCGTGCGGAAGTGGTGGAGGGAGTAATGACCAACCTCTATCTATTGAAGGAAGGGGTCCTTTATACCCACCCGCTTGCCGACTGTGGTGTTGCGGGCGTAATGCGCAATCTGGTGCTGGAGGCCGGCGTCGATCTTGGTTTTAAAACAGCGCAACAGCCCTTTACTGTCAAAGCCTTGGTTGAAGCAGATGCGGTGTTATTGAGTAATAGTCTCGCTGGTGTTGTACCGGTTGCCCAATGCGGTGCACACCAATGGCATAATTTCGATGCTGCGCAGCGCTTGCATGCCGCTGTGGTTAAACAATCAATAATGGAAAGCACCCTATGCCGAGCCGCCTGATACTGCTTGCACTGTTGTCCTCCACTGTTTTGGCCGCGCTACCGGATAAATACTCACCCATTCTGTACGA
Source organism: Chitinimonas violaceus (assembly GCF_052601015.1). NCBI lineage: Bacteria > Pseudomonadati > Pseudomonadota > Betaproteobacteria > Neisseriales > Chitinibacteraceae > Chitinimonas > Chitinimonas violaceus. The sequence goes on from NZ_JBQXDJ010000049.1 coordinate 27,454, forward strand.
GCACCTGGAAGGTAAAGAAAGAACCCGGTGCGACAAATATGTCGATGAGTTGAAGATTATCGAAAAGCGCAAAGCTGGTGGCCGTGTAAAACCATGGGATCGCGACAAGATGGACGCCAAGGAAAAGCAGATCGAAAAGAACTACGACAAGTACTGCCTGCGTTTACAGCAACAGCAGCAACAGTAAGTGTTAGTCAGTCAGTGGCTGATTGGATACTGCGATAGGAAGGGAAGGCTTGGCATGGTGTGTCACCGCTTTTTCAGTTAACCCTTGCCTATCTGTTGCCGTTCTGTTTGTTTCAGCTTTTCGTGATTTGTTGATGTCTTGCTCCATCCGTAAACTGCGGACTACTGTTGAATAGTCTGTTGTTGGCCTTGTCTGCTACCAACAGCTGATATTACCCAGCCTATCCAGAGGAACTCCATGCCCCCGTCGCCCGCCGACCTGCCGAAGGCGCTTGTCGAACTGTTCGATCCCACAGCTCTCTTCGACTCGTATACTCGGCTCTTCGCGATCAAGGTGGCGGGCCTGCCGGAAGACAAGCTATTGGTCGAAGCCCTATGCGGCATCGAGGCGTTGTCGACGATATCGGCCATGGAAGTCAGCTGCCTCTCTACCGATGCCTATTTGGACCTGGGCGACCTTCTAGGGCGGCAAGTCGCGCTGCAAATCAGCCTGTCGGACGGTTCCCGTTGCACCCGTACCGGTTATATCGCTGTTGCCAGTGACGATACGGGCGATGGCGGCTTGGCTCGTTACAAGCTGGTTGTTGTCCCTGGGCTTTGGTATGCGCATAAGAATACGCGTAGCCGGGTGTTCCAGAAGCGTTCCATTCTCGATATCGTCGAAGCGGTATTGGCGCCCTATACCCCCTATGTTGTGTGGCAGGCCACCAGTGACGCCAAGACGCAGGAACTGGCGACTGTCCCGCTCAACTACTGTGTGCAGTACCGCGAAAGCGACTATGTGTTTATCCGCCGCCTGCTGGCCGACGCCGGCCTGGGTTTTCTGTTTGAGGAAACGGGTGAAGCCGGTACTGAGATGGGAACTGCCGCTCAACATCGCCTGTTGATTTTTGCCGACTCGAAACAACTGCCCGAGGACAGCAGCGCCAAGCATGCCCTTGGCGGCCGTGGTATCCGTTTCCATGGCGACAGCAGCGTGGAAGAGCAGGATACGATATTCGAGATATTGCAGGGCTATTACGGCGATGGCCCACAAGTGCTGACAGCACAGGCTTGGCACGATACTGGGCGTTATTCGGTCACTGCCAGCGCGGGGGGCGCTAGCGGCGTCGAACAGTTCTATCCAATGTCGGGTGCGCATGCGACCACTCAGGCGTTGCTACAAGCCCGTCTGGATCTGATTGAGGACGTGGTGGGTTGCTACAAGGAAAGCATCCGGGCAGCTGGAAATGTACGCAGCTTTCGACCTGGCCGGCGCTTCACGCTGACCCAATACGACAATCGCCTCTTTGGCCAGCCACGCGATGGTGATCCGCAGCTCCTGCACTGCGCCCAGCGTTTTGCCGGCATCAACAACCTACCCAAGGCTGCAAAGGAAACCATTGCTGCTAGGTTGGGTAAAGATAAGGAGTTTGCTACCCGGTTTGATTACACCTTGCAACGGCTGGGCTTGCTGGAAGAAACCAACAATATCGTCTGGCGCGAATCGCCGACTGACTTCAGCGGATTTGCTGAAGCAGCCGAGACCCGTGGCTATGTCCACCTGAGCCAGCTGCAACGCCTGGAATTGCCATGGCGGCCGCTATTTCACGCCAAGCGTGCAGTCCCTGGCCCCTTGGCGGCCGTGGTAGTGGGTGATGGCCCGATCCATACCGACCGATTGGGTCGGGTAAAGGTACGCTTCCCTTGGCAGCTGGGCGAAAGCCCGGACGATACCGACACCTGTTGGATGCGCGTCATCCAACGCAGCGCCGGCCCTAGCCGCGGTATGCAGTTTACGCCTCGGCCCGGCCATGCGGTGTGGGTGGATTTCCTGAATGGAGATATCGATCAGCCGATTGTGATCGGCAGCCAATACAACGGCGTAGGCGAGGGCGATGCGACCTACTCGCCTGCCCGTACTACACGTGACAGCAACAGTGCTTTTACATCTCCCGATACCAAGGTTTTCAGCCAAGCCAACGACCGTAACCCGTCCGGCCAAGGGAACCTGCAACAGGGTAACAGCCCGGTCTGGCATGGTGCTGCTGCCGGGGACGATGGCCACCGCCATGCCGGTGCATTGCTGGGCATCCGCAGCCAGGCGCTCGATGGCAATGGCTATAACCAGCTGTTGTTCGACGACAGCGACGGTCAGTTGGCTGTTCAGCTTGCCACCACACAGGCATGCAGCCAGCTGAACCTGGGGCATTTGATCCACCGTGCCGACAACTACCGGGGCAGCTTTCGGGGCGAGGGGGCGGAGCTGCGAACCGATGCCTATGGCGCACTGCGTGCCGGCCGGGGTTGGTTGATTACCAGCTACAGCATCCGCCACGACAACAACACCCACGAACCAGCCGGTGAGCTGGCCGGTCCCCTGGCACTGGTCAAGCAGGCGCAGCAGCTATCCCAGGCGTTAAGCCAGACTACTGCTACCCATAAAGGCATCGCGGCGGCAAGCCAGCATGGTACCACCAAAGCCGACTTCTCCAGCCTCGACCCCAAGCGAAGCCCGCTGCCAGCCTTTTTACATGCCGTACAAGGCCAGGTCGATGCGGAGGATGTAGGCAAAGCGCTGAGCGATGCGACCGCCAAGAACATCAAAGCCAAGCCCAACAGCGCCAAAACACCGGGTACGGTACCTGCGATTACCGACCCGTTGATTCTGCTGGCCGCCCGTGGCGGCATCATCGCAGCCAGTGAGGATGCCTTCTTCCTCAGCAACGAAACCCAAAGCTGGTTGGCTGGGCGGCACTTGCACCTGATGGCGGGCAATCAGCTGCGCATTGATGCCAACCAGGGTGTGAGTTTTATTGGTGGCTTGGCCGAAGGCGACAAGGATGAACAGCAGGGGCTTAGCGCTATTGTGGGCGAGGGCGATTTGTTGGCCCAAGCGCACGACGGCGCTATCCGGCTTGCAGCCAAAGGCAAGCTCACGCTCGAATCGGCGAGTGGTGATACCACGCTGGCAGCCGGTAAGAAGATTGTGATCCGCACCGCCGGTGGGGCGAGCCTGACGATTGCCGATGGTGCTATTACGGTTGCCTGCCCAGGGACGATCAAAGTACAGGCCAGCAAGAAGTCATTTGTCACCGCAGCAAGGATGGAGGCTCCGCTGCCGAAGTTTCCGCAGTCTGTCTGCAAGGAATGCTTGTTGGCTGCACTTGCCTCGGGCAGCCCGTTTGTGGCACCGAACGGCGCTTAGGAATCGACCATGTATTTCGCAATAACCCCACTGGATGTCGAAGCCATTGCGCCAAAGTTGCTAGCCGCTTTTGATGCGGTTAAGGCATCGAACCCGGCATCACCTCCCCATTTCTATGCACTGGTCGATTGTGCGTTCGATGCAACCATCGTGAACCGGGCTGCCAAGGCAGGCGTCGCGGTCTACGCAGGTACTGATTTGGCCGAACTTGGCGAGCTTTCGCCGCGAATTGTGGCGATGGCGTCAGAGAGAAGTAGCAGAGAAACACAGCTACGTTCCCTGTTGCGTAGTTGTGCAACCATGCCCATGTTCAGCTTTATTGCCAGCCCGCTTAGCGCGCAGGCATTGGCGCAGGGTTTTGCCAGCATGGTTATGGCCAACACGCCCGATGGGTTGGCGCTAACGCTGCGCTTTGCCGATACACGTGTCCTGCCCGCCTTGCTTGCTACGCTGACTGCGCAACAGCAACAAACCCATCTGGCGATGTTGTCGTACTGGTGGTGGTCAGATCGGGACGGCCAATTACAGGCTTTTCAACATCGCAATCCACCCGCTGCCTCGGTGACAACGGAGGTACTGACCCTGACTGATGCGCAATTTGCGCAACTGGTGACCAGCGGCGAGGCAGATGCGCTGCTTGGCCAGCTGTATGAGGCGCGGCGTGAGATGGTCCGCTTTCATCAGCCGTATGAGAACCATGCTTTGGTTGAGAAAGCCATTCGGTTGGTACAAGCGAGAGGGTGGCATTCAGTACCTGCGCAGTTTCGCTTAGCTTCCGTTGCACTGGTAATTGGCGAAGGGTTTGCGACGGTGCCGGAAGTCGCCGCTGCGATTAAAGACGCTACTTCTGCTGATGATTTGATTACTCGAATAGATAACCTGCCTGCCCATGTTTGGCAGTAAGGGGCATACGATGAACCAACCCTTATTTCGCTCTGCTTGGTTGCGTAATCTGCTGTTTGCAGGTGGGTTGGCGCTGCTGGCGGCTTGCCAGTCAGCCCCTCCGCCTAAACCTGAATTTATCGCGGCAAGTATTGCTGGACTAAACCATACACCGGTTTATATCGCTAGTTTCTCGGTAGGAGAAGGTGGTGGGCCCAACATTCCGGAGTGGGGGGGGGGCGGTGGCGTTACTTGCTGCTATCGCCTGCCTTATAAGTACACACCGGGGATGACTGCGAAAGTACGCTGGAACGCTACAAATACGAGGGAAGCACATTGGAAAGAGGCCATTGTGCCAATTGAGCCTTATGAAGATGGTGGCGGACGAGTGTGGGTGCATTTCTTTCCGGAAGACAAGGTTAGGATTGTCATCAGTAATTACGGTCCTGGCCATCCTAAGCACCCGGCTCCCTCCCCCAAGCAGTCGTTACGAGAGTCGAAAGGGGAGCAACCGTGAGCAATAACCCGACGGCACAAGCGCCGACGATACATCTGACTAAATCGGAGTTAATCCAGGCTGTAGGAGCCTACGCAAAGAAGCTTCCTAAGGAGCCCAATCCCCTGGGCTGCTGTCGGAATGTTCGAATTGGTGTGTTCTTTGATGGCACCAACAACAACATGAGGCGGGACGAGGCAGACAGTCCCAAATGTCACTCCAATATTGTTCGGTTGTTTAAGGCCTATGTAGATGCTCCGGATGAAGCTTATTTTCGCTACTATATCCCAGGCGTCGGGACGATATTTGATGAGGTAGGTGAGCCAACCGAAAGTGCTGATGGTAAAGCCTATGGCAAGGGTGGTGCCGCGCGAATTCACTGGGCGCTTATCCAAGTACTGAATTCAGTGCACTTTGCAGTCCATGCACAGCAACTAGTTCCTGATGTAGAAGCTACCGCGGCGATTACCAGCGAGAAAGCGCTTAAAGAATCCTGGAGTCTGTTCAGCAGCAAGCGGCGTACTTGGTTTGGCCAGCAGATTAGCAAGCTGGAAAGCGCGATTAAAAACCAGAAACCTACGATTACGTCGATAGAAGTATCCGTTTTCGGCTTTTCGCGCGGTGCGGCCGAAGCCAGGGCGTTCTGCCACTGGTTATTGGACTGCTGTAAAGACGGCAAACTTGCCGGTTCGCCATTGACGATCAATTTCCTTGGCTTGTTCGACACCGTGGCTTCGGTAGGACTGGCCGATTCCTTCCCCTTGCCGGTGGATGGCCACTTCGACTGGGCCGACGGAACCATGCGCATACCCGAAGCGGTGGCCCGTGCTGTGCACCTTGTTGCCGCGCATGAGATACGGGCTTCGTTCCCCCTGAATTGCGCGCGCGATGGCAAAGCTTACGTGGGCGATGTGCTGGAAGTTGTCTACCCTGGTGCGCATTCCAATGTCGGTGGCGGCTATGGAGCCGGCGAGCAGAAGCGCAGCCAGGCGGGAGATAGCGCTTTGCTGTCGCAACTGCCGCTGGCGCGGATGTACCAGGAAGCCTGCAAAGCCGGTGTGCCCTTGCTGCCTTTCGATGGTGAAGGGGGGATGAAGCCAGCAGATCAACCAGACTTTGAGATCGACTCGGAAATGCTCAAAGCCTTTAACACCTATCTGCTGCATACAGGTGTCAAGCCCGGCAAGGTCGAGGACATGCTGGAAGCGCATATGCGCTATTACCGGCGCTATAAGGCGGCGGCGAGTAAATGGGAGGCGGTACCGCAAGACCCAGCCGACCAGGCGGAACAGGATATCAAGGAAGCACGTAGCGATTACGAACGGGAGCGGGCCAAGCTGCTGCGTAAGGAGCAATTATCCAAGCAGGTGCGCCACGGCAAAGGCGATTCACAACCGATGGCAATGTTGACAACGCGCGACAAAGAGTTGCTGGAGGACTTACGTAGTACTGTGCCGTCAGAGCTGGTCGACTTTCTGGATGAGTACGTGCATGACTCACATGCCGGCTTTTATTTGGCGGGGCCGGTAACAGCGTACGACAAGCAGCAGGAGATCAAGCGCATAGAGAAGATGGTGGAAGACAAGCAGACCCTGAACCGCTGGGAACAGAAGGTGTGGGATGCGAAGCAGCAGGGCCGCAAGTTCCCGGTTATGACCGACGAAGACCAGTGGGACATGCTACGGGGCGGCCAGGTAGTGGTTCGTGTGGCTACCAGTACCCGGCGTGAAGGCACGGGGTACTTCCGCCAGCGTGTGGTGTTTGATAAGAGCTAAAAACCTGTTCACGATCTCACTGCGCAGCCGCGATCAGAGGCCATATCTGCTGCTTGTTGCGGGCTATAGAGCTGATTCCGCATTGTACCGATAGATAAAAATACGGTTTCTCTGAACCCTGATACGCCCATTGGCAGTACAGGCTAGGGTCTGTTGACGTTTCACATAGGTAGCCATAGAAACCCACAGGCCATGGCAACCATGCTTTCATAGTTCCGTTTCAGTTTGTCGAACCGGAACGCCACTGCACGGTAATGCTTCAGCCTC
>NZ_JBQXDJ010000050.1:0-32311 GCF_052601015.1 Chitinimonas violaceus
CAAAGCTCGTCACTGAGCATCAATCGGGGCATAGCAAACCCGCAGGGTGATTGGTATAGGAACCGTAATTCTGCGGGTTTGCTGCGCTTCTTCAATATACCGAAGTCAAAACGTCAACAGACCCTAGGCTTTTGTACAAAGCAAAGTCTCACGCTTGGCGCTTCCTTGCTGATGCGCGCAATCAGATCAGGCCCGAAACTTTCTACAAAGCCTTCACTGGTCCGCAGCGTGAATGTTCTGACCAACTGCTGGAGGTTGAGCTGTTCAACCGGGCGTAGCACGGCTTCGGCCTCCTGCACCAGCTGAGTAACCCGCTCGCGAAGTTCAAGCGCCCGAGGCGTAGGCACAAGACCACGCCCGGCTCTGACCAGCAAAGGGTCACCCGTCGTCTCGCGCAACCGCGCCAACGCTCGGCTCATTGCCGACGGACTGAGCCGTAACCGTTGGGCTGCACGCGCAACATTCCCTTCCGCAAGCAGCACATCCAGGGTAACAAGTAGGTTGAGATCTGGCTTCGACATCCACCGACCATAGCACAGCCGTATTTTGATAATGGCGTTACATGCATGAATAAAGTGCAAATGCTGCGCCTTCCGCCATACCAAGCAAGGGACTACCTTATCGAAAGCATGCCTAAAGGAGTCCACCTTGAAATCCAATCACCCCAAACAAGATGAAGCAGGCGGCGGAGACGAGAAACTGACATCCTCAACCCGGTGGGCGCTCGCTGGCCTCTCGCTCTCTCGCTGTCTATCCTGATGCCCTCACTCGATACCAGCATCGCCAACGCAGGCCTGCCGATACTGGCTCGGGCATTCTCTGCATCATTTCAGGCAACCCAGTGGATCGTCCTTGCTTATCTATTCGCCATCACAACCTTGATCGTCAGTGTCGGGCGGCTTGGCGACATCATCGGCCGCCGCAGGTTGCTATTAACTGGAATCGCCCTGTTTACTGTCGCGTCGCTACTATGCGGCGTGGCCCCCGCACTCTGGTTGCTGATTGTCGCCCGGGCAGTACAGGGGCTAGGTGCGGCCATCATGCTGGCCCTCGCCCTGGCATTTGTCAGTGAAACCGTGCCACAGGCAAAGACCGGTAGCGCCATGGGACTGCTCGGTACGATGTCGGCAATTGGCACAACGCTCGGGCCATCGCTTGGTGGTTTACTGATTGCAGGTCTTGGTTGGCAGGCCATCTTTCTTATCAACGTCCCGCTGGGCATACTGGGTTTTCTTCTCGCGTATCGCTACCTGCCTATCGACCGCCAAGTGATAGAGCGCGACTGGGTGGTCTTCGACAAGCCAGGCACGTTGCTGCTTGCGCTGACGCTTGCGGCTTACACGCTCGCCATGACATTTGGCCACGGCCATTTTGGACCACTCAACCTAGCGTTGTTATTAGTTGCTGCCTGCGGTACCGGTCTCTTTGTGCTCGCGGAGACCAAAGCCACATCACCATTGATCCACTTGGCTATGTTTCGCGATCCACTATTGAGTGCAGGCCTTGCCATGAGCGGACTGGTTTCAACCGTAATGATGGCAACCCTGGTGGTCGGACCTTTCTATCTCTCTTATGCGCTTGGGCTCAAAACCGCATTGGTCGGCTTCATTTTGTCTATCGGCCCACTGGTCGCAGCCACAGCCGGTGTACCGGCCGGTCGCCTTGTGGATCGTTTTGGCGCACAGCGCATGATCGCGATTGGGCTCAGCGGCATTGCGGGCGGGACATTTGCTCTATCGATGGTACCGGCGGAATTTGGTGTCACTGGCTACGTTGCACCCATTATTGTTGTCACCGCCAATTATGCGCTGTTCCAGGCAGCCAACAACACCGCCATCATGGCGGGCGTTCACCCAGGCCAGAAAGGCGTCATCTCCGGCATGCTCAATCTGTCGCGCAATCTCGGGCTTATCACTGGGGTATCTGTCATGGGCGCTATATTTGCAGCCGCATCGGTGACCTCCGACATCACAACGGTACATGCCGAAGCCATTGCTACCGGTATGCGGGTTACTTTTGCCGTTGCAACGGCGATAATCCTTGTCGCTATTGGTATCTCCGTTGGCAGCGGCTCACTCACAACTGGCCGCTCGCAATCTCGTGCGGTCTCATAAGGTAAACCCGCCGCGCTACCTGCCTATATCCAACCGCTTGTGCTCAGTTCGCAGCCATTACACCACCTGCGCAGTCACATCGTAAGCAACTACCAGCACAATTCCGATCGCAAACCGGTTCTCAAGGTATATCGGCATAGCGCATCCGCCGCTCGATGATCGCAGCCTTACGATTCAGGCCTCTCGCGTTACGGTTCTTATCGTAATAGCGGGGGTTGGGCACCATGGCTGCCAGCTTCGCGGCCTGGGCTGCACCAAGATTTGCAGCACTGGTCTGATAGTAGTGGCGGGCAGCGGCTTCTGCGCCAAATACCCCGTTTCCCCACTCAATCACGTTCAGGTAGATCTCGAAGATGCGACGTTTATCCATCACCGCTTCCAACATCAGGGTGATGGCGGCTTCCTCAAGTTTGCGTAGATAGCTGCGCCGGCCAGACAGAAAGAGATTCTTCGCCAGTTGCTGGCTGATAGTGGAACCACCCGCAGCAATACGCCCCTTCTTCATATTCTTTTCCCAGGCCGTCTGTATACCTTCCCAATCGAACCCTTCATGTTCCAGAAATTTGGCGTCTTCACTCGCTACCAAGGCGCGTTTCAGACTAGGGGAGATTTGGGTGTAGGGCACCCACTTGTGCTTCAGTTCGGCTTCGGCATTGTCTTGGCGCAGCGCGGTAAGCTGTTGATCCATGAACGCCGTATCAGAGGGGTTGTAGTACTTCCACCAGACCACATGCGCGAAAAGCCATAGCTGGTAGAGCACAAACAAGACGATAAGCGCCAGCAGAATGCGGCCGATCAAGCGGGAAAGGGTCATGGCGCAGGATTATAATCGTGACAAGCGGCAAAGCTTGTCCAAGCCGATCTTACTGTGCAGCCGTAATCAGGGCTGATGCCCTGCTCGGGACAGCCCCTGAACGAGCTCAAACAGCATCTGGCTCATACAAAGCAGACATTACCTTGCGGATGTCGTGGTGGAAATACGTGCCCGGCAGACCGGGTTAATCGTCCGCCTTACGCTTGGCGGCGGATCGGGCAGCACGGCGTAGGAACTCACCTTGCCGGGAGAAGTTGCGGCAATAGTCGCAAATCAGCAAGTGCAGCCGTAAACGGAATTTCTCGCCCAGCGCAAGCTCGCGATCTAAACCTTCGGACACCATACGGGTGGCTTCTTTGCAGTTCATCATGCATGTTCACCAAACCAGTTTTTCTCCAGACACAGCCGCAAGCTCATCCGGGCCCGATACAGCAGCACTGAACAATTAGTCGCTGTGATCTCGAGGTTCTGACAGATTTCCTCTATTTCATGTCCCAGCGATTCACGCATGGCAAACACCAGTGCGGTGCGCTTGGGTAACCGTTCAGCGCATTCTCTGTAGACGCGCCAGAAATCCTGCTGTTCCAACGAGGCATCGGGGTTGCCCCAAGTACGGGGCGCATCGCTTCCCCAATGGCCGGTCTTGTCGAACAGGCTGTCAAAATCACTGAGGTCCCCCTCTTCATCCACCCGATTATCAAGCAGTAACGGATCGCGGCAGAGCTTGCGTTGCGCGTCGATAATCTTGTGCTTGAGAATACCTGTCAGCCACGTCTTGACGCTGGACTGCGCAGCAAAGCCGCTCTTGGCCTGCAATGCGGCCAACAACGTATCTTGTACAGCCTCCTCCGCGGCTTCCTCGTCACGCAAACGGTATAGCGCATAGCGCAGCAGATAGTCACGGAATTCAGCAAGCTGCTGGTCGTCAGGCAGATTCAAGTTAAGCTCGCTTTATAAGGCCCTGAAAGGCATAGTAAATAAGCTGGAAATTATAATCTCTATGTTATCTCTTCAACACTTGCTGCACATCCGTACGAGAACCGGCTCCTATAACCAGTGCGCTTCATCACCTCTGTTCTGATGGGCACGCAAAATACGTTGGAACACGCCCGGATCTTTCCGGTAGGTCAACTCACCTGCCGGCGGTTTATGCCAATCCCACAAGCGCGAAACCCAAAAACGCAATGCCGCCGCACGCAACATCAGCGGCCAAGCTTCCTGCTCCGCCTGACTCAACAACCGGGCGGACTGATATCCCTGGCACAAGGCCTGGGCAAGTTGCGGGTCAATTTCGCCATCAGGCCGGGCACACCAATCATTGATGGTAATCGCCACGTCATAGATCAGGATATCGTTACAGGCATAGTAAAAGTCGATAAAACCGCCAATCCGGTCACCATGCATCAATACATTGTCGCGAAACAGATCGGCATGGATCACACCACTTGGCAGATGCGTAAAACGGTGGCGGCTCTGCTGCCCGATCTCCGCCTTCAGCATCGCAGCATCGTCACTGTTCAGATAGGGGTATAGCTCAGGCGCAGCTACGTTCCACCATGCGGGGCCACGTGGGTTGGCCATATGCCCGGGGTAGGTTTCCGCAGCACGGTGCATCTGCGCCAGCATAGCTCCAAGTGCAAAGCACTGGGAGGCACTGGCCTGAACCACAGGCTCGCCCGGCAACCATTCCGACAAGACAGTAGGACGGCCGCAGAGCGTATCGATCATCTCGTCGCGCTGGTTGGCAATCGGTGCCGCACACGCAATACCGTGGTGTGCCAGATGCGCCACCAGATTCACATAAAACGGCAGCTCATGTGCCTGCAGCGTTTCAAACAAGGTCAGCACATACTGGCCCTGCGTGGTCGTAACCGCGTAATTGGTATTGGTAATGCCCGCGGCAATGCCTCTGAGCTCGACCAGTTCACCCAGCGCATAACGTTTGAGCCAGTTGGCCAGTTCAGGCACAGAGACGGTAGTAAAAACAGACATGGGAGAAAATCACTTCAAACTTCGGGTTCAGGTGCCATTTGGCGGCAGAAACAACAAGGCGGGGCATCCCACCCCACCTTAGAACCAGTCTACGATCTCACTTCTGAGTGGTGATCAGGACTTATGCGCCACTCGTGACAGATCTTGAACAGGTTCCTAAGCGACAAATGGGCTAGAAACGCTTGATCACCCACTTTGGCGGCCGGACTGTGGGTTGCCCATCGCGGCGCACCAACTTACCTGTGCCATCTTCATCGCTCAGATAGTATTCCGGCCCCACCTTGGGTTTGACCTTGACCATATAAAGCCGGCCAGCCATCCGGTATTCCGACACCGTCGCATCATCCTTTTGAATGATGGTGACTTCAGGCTCAAGCACCGCTTCGTCCACCGTTCCTGGCGGCAATGCCGGTGGTGGTGGCACCTGTACGGGCGGTTTTTCAGCCGCATACACCCCGGCACTCCATAGTGCCAGGGCAATCAGACAATAACGCATAGGGTTTACTCCTTCACTGTGCTTACCGATGGTCTCTATGCGATCCGACCAAATGGTCCAAGTTCTTAAGAACCTATTCAAAGTCTGCTGTGCGTCATCAATACGGCATTGAAAGCATCCTCGGCATGCTCATTTACCGCTCGTAAACTGCGCTTCCTTGGCTATTGTCGCCTTGTCTTGCTTTAACCCGCGAGACTTTGAACAGGTTCTTAGAACCTGTTGATGATCTTACTGTTCAGCCAATCTGCAAACAGATGCCAAAGCAGCACCAGCTTACAAACTCAGTTGCATCTCCCGCTCGGCTGGGCTCAGACCAAAACCGCGGGTCTCGTAGAAATTGAAGATCGCGTCAACTACCGCTTTCGGCTCGTCAATCACCTGCATCAGGTCCAGATCCGAAGGGTTGATCATGCCCTCGGCCAGCAGGGTGTTGCGAATCCAATCAAGCAAACCGCTCCAGAAGGCGCTGCCGACAAGAATAATCGGCATCTTGCGGCTCTTACCTGTCTGGATCAGCGTCAAGGCTTCGCTCAATTCATCGATCGTGCCAAAACCACCCGGCATCACCACATAGGCGGTGGCGTTCTTCACGAACATCACCTTGCGGGCGAAAAAGTGACGGAATGTCTGGCTGACATCCTGATAAGGATTGCCATGTTGTTCGTGGGGCAGCTGGATATTGAGCCCCACGGAAGGCGACTTGCCGTGGAATGCACCCTTGTTGGCTGCCTCCATAATGCCCGGACCGCCGCCGGAAATCACGCTGAATCCGGCATCGGACAAAAGGCGGGCAATTTCCTCGGTGAGTTTATAGTACGGGTGGTCTCGCGGGGTACGCGCCGAACCAAACAAGGAAACAGCAGGCTGAATCGCTTGCAGCCGTTCTGTCGCCTCGACGAATTCAGACATAATCTCGAAAACGCGCCACGCTTCGCGCGAGCGATAAGCTTGCGTAGCCGCCATGGCAGCCGGATCGGTATCGCTGGGTAACTTGCTGTGGGCACTCATTTTTCTACTCTTTCTTCGTATTTTGGTACGCGCGGGCAAGACAGCCTCGCACCTACTTCATCCTGCCGGAGCACAATGCATGTCTAATAAAACGCTCTTACTGATCGATGGCTCTTCATACCTATATAGAGCGTTTCACGCCATGCCGGATTTGCGCAGCCCAAGCGGCGCACCGACGGGGGCTTTGCGCGGCATTCTCGCCATGTTGAAGAAGCTGGTGAAAGAAGTGCCGGCCGATTATATCGGCTGTGTATTCGATGCCAAGGGCAAGACCTTTCGTGATGCACTTTACCCCGAATACAAGGCACAACGTCCATCCATGCCGGACGACCTGAGGGCTCAGATCGAACCCATCCATGCCGCCATCACTGCCATGGGGTTGCCTATCTTGATGGTAGACGGCGTGGAGGCAGATGATGTGATCGGCACACTCGCATGCCAGGCCAATGCCTTGGGCATGCAGGTTATCGTATCCACTGGCGACAAGGATATGGCGCAACTTGTGACGCCAAACGTACGGCTGGTCAACACCATGAGTGAGGAAACGCTCGACGAAGCCGGTGTGCTGGCCAAGTTCGGCGTATTGCCAAACCGTATCATCGATTACCTGGCCCTGATAGGCGACACCGTGGATAACATTCCGGGTGTACCCAAGTGTGGCCCCAAAACTGCGGTGAAATGGCTAAGCGAACATGGCAACCTCGATGCCATCATGGCCAATGCACACCAGATCGGCGGGGCGGTAGGCCAGAATCTACGTAACACGTTGGAATGGTTGCCTATGGGACGTACGCTGGTAACCATCAAGTGTGATGTCGATCTCAGCGTGGAAATGCCCAAGGGCTTCGACAGCCTATCCCCACGCGATGCCGACAAACCCACGCTGACCAATCTTTATGAGACCTACGGTTTCAAGACTTGGCTGGCGGAACTGAAGAACGACGCTGCAGTAGGCGACAAGATTGCGGCTGAAGGCAATACATCCGCCCTGCGCAGCTTTGCGCCCAACGAGAGCGGTGATTTATCGGAACTGGCTCGGGATTATGAAACCATTGAAACCGAAGCGCAGCTTGATACCTGGATCCACAAGCTGAATACAGCCGACATCGTTGCCGTCGATACCGAAACCGACAGCCTGGAGCCGATGCTCGCACGCATCGTCGGCATCAGCTTCGCGCTGCTCGACGGCGGTTCCAGTACCATCGGCGCAGCATACCTCCCCCTGGGGCACCACTATGCTGACGCGCCAGAACAACTGCCGTTCGATGCCACGCTGGCCAAACTGAAACCCTGGCTGGAAAACCCAAGCAAAAAGAAACTCGGCCAGAACCTGAAATACGACCAGCATGTGTTCGCCAACCATGGCATTGCGCTGGCTGGTGTAGTGGAAGATACCTTACTGCAAAGCTATGTGCTGGACAGCACCGAGCGACATGGCATGGATGAACTTGCTGCCAAGCATCTAGGCTTGAAAGCGATCAGTTATGAGGAAGTGGCAGGCAAAGGGGCAAAACAGATTGGCTTTGCGGCGGTTGCCATTGATGTCGCCACGCGGTATTCCGCTGAAGACGCCGACATCACACTACGCCTGCATCATGCCTTCGCACCGCAGCTTGCCGCCAACCCAAAGCTCGATTTCATCTACCGCCAGATTGAGCTCCCCTGCCGGGAAGTGCTGTTCAAGATGGAACGCAACGGTGTTCTGCTGAACAACAGCCTGTTGCAAAAACAAAGCCACGAGCTGGGACAGTCGATGCTTCGGCTGGAACAGGAAGCCTACGAATTGGCTGGCCAGCCATTCAACTTGGGTTCACCCAAGCAGATAGGCGAGATTCTGTTCGACAAACTCAAGCTGCCCATCATCAAGAAAACCCCAAAAGGCGCACCAAGTACCGATGAGGATGTCTTGAGCGAGCTCGCGCGTGACTTCCCGCTGCCAGCCAAATTGTTGCAACACCGCAGCCTCGCCAAACTCAAGTCCACCTATACCGACAAACTGCCGCTGATGATCAACGCCAAGTCGGGCCGGGTACATACCAACTATGGGCAAGCCACAGCGGTAACCGGCCGCCTGGCCAGCAACGACCCCAATTTACAGAACATCCCGGTGCGTACTGCAGAAGGCCGGCGGATTCGCGAAGCCTTTATCGCACCGCCAGGCCATCAGATCGTGAGCGCCGATTATTCGCAGATCGAACTGCGCATCATGGCGCACCTGAGCAGTGACGAGGGCATGCTCAAGGCCTTCGAGGCAGGTATCGACATTCACCGCGCCACGGCTGCTGAAGTGTTCGGCGCAACGCCGGAAACCGTCAGCGCCGAGCAGCGTCGTTACGCCAAGGCGATCAACTTCGGCCTGATCTATGGCATGAGCGCCTTTGGACTGGCGGCACAGCTGGATATTGAACGCAGTGCCGCACAGAACTATATCGACCGCTATTTCGCCCGTTACCCTGGTGTGGCTGCCTATATGCAAACCACCCGGGAAACTGCACGCGAGCAAGGCTACGTGGAAACCTGGTTTGGCCGTCGCCTTTGGCTGCCCGAAATCCGTTCTTCCAACCAGGGCCGCCGCCAAGGGGCCGAGCGTGCCGCCATCAATGCGCCCATGCAGGGTACCGCAGCCGACCTGATCAAGCTGGCGATGATCGCAGTACAGAACTGGATTGAAGAGGACAAGCTCAAAACGCGGTTGATCATGCAGGTACACGATGAACTGGTAATGGAAGTGCCGGATGAGGAACTGGAACTCGTCAAAACCAAGCTACCCGCCCTGATGGCTGGCGTAGCCGACCTGAAAGTACCGTTGTTGGCCGAAGTGGGTGTGGGGATGAGCTGGGAAGCCGCACACTGATTACACGATAAATTCCAAGGTAACGATTACGCGGCGAACCCGCATATATCAACAAAAAGGCCCGGTTTCTGACCGGGCCTTTTTGTTTAATACCATCCAATTACCGGATTAATCCACCCAGTTCACCAACCCGGAATACGCAGTCAGCAACACGACTACGCCGAACGCAATGCGGTACCAGGCGAAAGCAACAAAGGTGTGATTTGCCAAAAAGCGCAGCAAAGCACGCACTGCAATCAGCGCAAAGATAAAGCTGGCGATAAAGCCAACCGCAAATATGGCCAGATCATCGGTACTGAGCAGGTGCCAGTGCTTATAGATGCTGTAGAGCGAAGCGGTGCCCAACACCGGAATACCCAGCAAAAAGCTGAACTCGGTGGCGACGGTACGGGAGATACCGAACAGCATGCCGCCGACAATGGTGGAGCCCGAGCGCGAGGTGCCTGGGATCAACGCCAAGCATTGTGCCAAACCAACTTTGAGAGCATCCGGCCAACGCATATCGTCCACAGAATGAATCCTGACTACCTGCTGGCGCTTCTCGGCCCACAGGATGATGATGCCGCCGACTATAAAGGCGATTGCTACCGTCACCGGATTGAACAATACGGCTTTGATCTCGGTACCGAACAGTTTGGCCAGCGCCATGGCAGGCACTGCGGCAACAGCGATATTGATCAGCAACTGGCGGCCCGGACCGGGTTCACGCGCATGGGTGATGGCATAGACCAAGCGTTGGCGGTATTCCCACATCACGGCCAACATGGCGCCTAGCTGGATGAAGATTTCAAAAACATCCCGTTTGTCTTTATCCAAAAATCCAAGCAGATGTCCCGTTAGAATCAGGTGGCCTGTGCTGGATATCGGCAAAAACTCAGTAATGCCCTCAACCAAACCCATAATGAACGCATGAAACAACAGTATTAAATCCATTCCACCAGCCTTTTCATAAAAAGGCGTTGATTATAAGCCGCTTAGCCGCCACCTCGGCTGCTCGTCTAGGTGCCACTTAGCCGAGTAAACCTACCGCTCGCGCCATATTTGATCATTTATTAGGGAAAACCATGTCGAATGAAATAACGACAAATCCCATATCTGCAGCACCTGAGGCACAGCAATATACGTTGCGCTTTCATGGCAGCACCGGGGAATATTTTCGTATCTGGATCGTCAATCTGCTCTTGTCGATCGTGACGCTGGGCATCTATTCAGCCTGGGCCAAAGTACGCACCACGCGGTATTTCTATGGGGCGACCGAACTGGCCAACGCCCGTTTTGACTACCACGGCAAACCCATCGCCATTCTGATTGGCCGGCTGATCGCGTTGGCACTGCTCATTCCCTACATTCTGCTCAGCGAGTTCATTCCACCCCTGGCTGCCCTTTTCCTCTTGTTGCTGTTTTTTGTTACGCCGTTTCTGATCATCCGTGCGTTGCGTTTTCGTCTTGGGATGACCAGCTACAGAAACCTGCGCTTCAGTTTCACAGGCTCGACTGGCGACGCGGCTGTGAATTACCTGCTGTTGCCTATGGTCATCTTCATGACAGCCATGCTCGCCTTGCCATGGGTAGCACACCAGCAACGCCAGTGGATTCTCGATCATGTCCGCTATGGTCAGCAGCAGTTCACGTTAAAGCCTGCTGTGGGCGAATGGTACAAGGCTTATTTCTGTGCGCTGCTTGCCTTCATCGTGCTGACCGTATTGGTCGTCATCCTTGCCGGTATCGGCTTTGTCGGTATTGCCAGTACTATCAAATCCGGCTCCGCTCCACTGGCAGTGATAGGCTTTATCGCCTTTTATATCGCGGTGCTTTCTGTCTTTACTGCCGTCATGCGGACATTGGTCGGTTGGCTCAGCAAGCTGGTATTTCAGCGGCTTACCTTGGGAGAGCTGTACTTCAAGGCGGAATATCGGGCGACTGATTTGTTTTCCCTACATCTCCTCAACAGCCTGGCGTTGTACTTCAGCCTTGGTCTTGCCTACCCATGGATACGCGTACGGACCACCCGCTATATGGTCGAAAACCTCAGCCTCCATGCTCCAGGAGGACTCGGTGCATTTACCGCGACAGCGCAAACCCAGACGGGTACAGCAGGTGAGGAGATAGCCGATATGTTCGACGTGGATGTCGGCCTATGACCGTCTGGCGCGCCAGCTATTTCGACGGGCTGCAGTCCGCAGCCAGCGAGGTCGAAATCGCGCTTACGCCGGCTGGACTCTGGCTGGGCTTGCCAAAGGGCGAACTGATCATTGCGCTCGATAGGCTAAAACTCGTTGAACCCATAGGTAGCGGCCAACCCTGGCGTATTGAACTTGCCGATGGCGGCATGCTTGATGTCATCGATGGCGCAAGTTTGGCCAAGCTCGTTGGCAGACAGCGCAGCTGGCTGGGGCGTTGGGAAGCCTCCTTGAAACTGGCGCTGTTGGTCCTACCGTTATTGGCGCTGTTCCTGTTCGCCGCTTACCGCTGGGGCCTGCCTGCCGCGGCAGACCTCGCCGCGCGTGCTGTTCCCGCAAGCAGTGAACGCTGGATGGGGGAACGGACGCTGCAAGTGCTCGACCACAATACTTTGGCCCCCAGCCGCTGGCCCGCCGAACGGCAGGCTCAGATCCGCCAGCGCCTTACTGAGCTTGGGGGTCATGCGGCACCTTACCGACTTGAATTCCGACGAGGTGACAGCATCGGCGCCAATGCCTTCGTCTTGCCCGGTAATCTGATGGTAGTAACCGATGACCTGTTGGCCATCCTGACCCAGGATGAATTGATGGCGGTACTGGCGCATGAGGCCGGCCACATCGAAGACCGGCATGCGATACGGGGCATACTGCGTTCCAGCGGCCTTGCATTGAGCATCTCCATCCTGATCGGCGATACCAGCTCCCTGGTGGACCTGTTGGTCAGTCTTCCCATCGCCTTGGCGGATTTACGCTACAGCCGGGAGTTCGAGGAAGAGGCCGATACCTATGCCTACACCTGGCTGCAATACCCTGGGCGTACACCCTGCAGCTTCGTGCGTGCATTACAGCGCATAGAACAGGCCCAGAGCGGCAAACACAAGAGGCAGTTGGACAAATTGCCAGACTGGTTATCCTCCCATCCGGATACGCTTGATCGCATGAACCGTTTCCAAGGCCACTGCCCACAGGGCTGATGCACTTATCAGCCAGGGTTGGCATCGTTGCCAACTGGACTAGACTATCTAATGGTGATTCCAACGCAGCATAAGCCTCGCCCTCCCATGTACGCAGGATTGCGTTCCCGCATGGCCGACTGATGCCGGAACCGTACCAATAGCCTTGAATAGTACACAGTGAAAGCCCGCCCACATGATCAAGCGTATTCCTTCGAGCGAGCTCAAAGTCGGCATGTATATCCATGACCTCGCTGCCGATTGGTCAGTCCATCCATTCATGCGGTCAGCCTTCCCCTTAAAGACAGAGAAGGAGATCGAAACGATTCTGGAGTGTGGCATTCACGAGGTCTACATCGATAGCGACCGCGGCCTTGATGTACCCGATGCCCCTACCAAAGAGGAAGTACAAAAAGCCATCCAGGCTGAAATGATGGCCGTCGCAACCAGCGAACCACCACCAAAGTTCCGTATCACCGTTGCAGAAGAAATAGGGAAGGCCAGAAACATCAAGAACCAGGCTGCCGATCTGGTACGTACCGTGATGCAGGACGCACGCCTTGGTAAAGCAGTCTCGTTGGATACGGTGGAGCCTGTAGTCGCCAGCATTACCGAGTCTATCTTGCGCAATTCCGGTGCGCTGATCGGGCTCATGCATATCAAGAACAAAGACGACTACACCTTCCTGCACTCGGTAAGCGTGTGCACCTTCATGGTAGCTTTCTGCCGATCAGCAGGGTTTGATGCGGAAATCACACGCCAGGCGGGCTTGGGGGGGCTGCTGCACGACACAGGCAAGGCGATGGTGCCCGATGAAGTACTCAACAAGCCCGGCCGCCTGACTGACGAGGAATTCGCGCTTATCCGAAAGCACCCGCGGGATGGGTATGAAATCCTGTTGAAAACACCCGAGATCGGTGACATTCCACTACAGATCACCCTGCACCATCATGAACGCGTCGATGGTTCGGGCTACCCGGACAAACTAGCGGGCGATCAGATCGGCACGCTGGTGAAGATGGCTTCGATTGTCGACGTTTACGATGCCATCACCGCAGACCGCTGCTACCACAAAGGTATGCCGCCTACCGATGCCCTGCGGAAATTGTTCGAATGGAGTTCGCACCACTTCGACCCTGACCTAGTCAAAGCCTTTATGCGCTGTGTCGGCATCTATCCGGTTGGTACCTTGGTGCTACTGGAAAGCGGGCGCATGGGTCTTGTCACCGAGCATAACGAGGAAAGCCTGCTGCAACCCAAAGTGAAGGTGATCTTCGATATCAAGAAAGGCTATCAATCGCCCTTCGAGATTGATCTGGCCAAGCCCATGGGGAAAGGTGGGGCGGACAAGATCGTCAGCCATGAAAGTCCGAGCAAGTGGAAGATTGATATACAGCGCTTTATGTAAAACCAGTTCACGATCTTACTGCGCAGCCGTGATCAGGGTTTATGTGCTGCTCGAAATCCTCATGTACCAATGTACATTCCGGTTTCTGCGCTGCTCTGCACCCTGCTGACAGCTGCTCGCTACAGATCGTTAACAGGTTTGAGAATCTGTTTTAAGTCTGCTGCGTGTCAGCAGTATGGCGTTGAAAATACTCTCGGAAATATCACTGGGTTTCTACTTCCAACCAATGCAGATAGTGCAACGCATGTTCCCGGCTCTCGCCACACATATCGAGCGCAGGGGGCAGGCTACTGCATACTGCCGGCCGATCAGGTTGGCCGAAAATGCGGCAGCCGTTCTGCTCGTCCAATTGCACACAACGCACCCCGGCAGGCTTGCCATAGGGCATACCCGGTATGGGTGAAGAGATGGAAGGCGCAATACAGCAGGCTGCACAACCCAGGCGACACTCCACCCTATTTGCTCAATCTGTCGCCAAAATTGACCAACAGTACGCCAGCCAACACGAACAACGCACCAATAAGCCGGGGGGTGGAAAGCTCACGTGTTGCCAGACCAAGCCAGCCAAAACGATCAAACAACAGCGAAGACAGTATCTGACCGCTGATGATCAACGACACCATCGCCGCCACCCCGATACGCGGTGCCAACAAGGTGGTACCAAACACAAACGCTGCACCCATCAGGCCCCCCGTCAGATGCCACCACGCAGCCTGGCTGATTCCTCCCAGGCCCTGCCAGCGTTGATTCGTCAGCACGGCAATCACACCCAGTGTCGCCGTGCCCACAGCAAAGGACACGAAGGCTGCCAATAGGGTACTACCACCAATCAGGCCCTTAAGCTGGTTGTTGACAGCAGCCTGCAACGGTACGACACATCCGATGAGTACCGCAAAAAGAAAGTAGAAGGCCGCCATCTTGTTCCATTCAGTCCAGTAAACCTTCGGCACGTAAGGCCATCTGCACCGCAGGCCTTGCAGCCACACGGGCGAGGTAGGCTTGCAGCCCCGGCCACTTGTCGAGGTTGATATGTAGGAAATTGCTCCAATTGAGGCATGTATACAGGTAAGCATCCGCCACACTGAATTGGCTGCCCAGCAAGTAAGCCTGTTCGGTCAACTGTGGTTCCAGCCAGTCGAACCAATGAAACAAACGATGCTTGCTTACCGCTTTCATTTCATCCGATGCAGTGCGAGACCATAATGGAGAGAAACCCTTATGAATCTCGGCGCCAATAAAGCCAAGCCATTCCTGCAACCGTACCCGCTCGAAGCTGCCTGCCGCAGGCGCCAAGGCCTTGGAGGGAACCTGATCTGCAACGAATTGAAGAATGGCGGCAACTTCAGTCAGCAGATTGCCATTTGCCAAACGCAACGCCGGCACATAGCCTTTGGAGTTGATGGTGTAGTAATCCTCACCTGAAGCAGTCTCATGCCGTTTCAGGTCCACGCGTTCCGTCTCGAAAACCAACTCTGCTTCTTTCAAGGCGATATGCGGTGCTAATGAGCAAACGCCCGGGGTGTAATAGAGTTTCATGTCTTCCTCCAAAGAATCCGACCCAGCATAAAAGTCTTTTCAAAGTCTGCTGCGAGTCAGCAATACAGCGTTGAACAAGTCTTACTTGGCTCAGTCGCTGTTTATGTCTCTCCAGTTGATGCATCATAAAGTACAACCCGGTTACGGCCGGCGCGTTTGGCTGCATACAACGCCTGGTCCGCTTGTTTGATCAGCAAGGCAAGGTCTGCCATTCCCGCTTGCAGACAGGCGCAGCCCACACTCATGGTCACTACCAGCTCGGTTCCGCTCTTGAGGCGGATCGGCGTCTCAGCCACCCGCTGTCTTAAACGTTCCGCGTTATAGACAATGCCGCTGTCCGGCTCTTCAGGAAGCAACACACAGAATTCCTCGCCCCCCAGGCGGCCGAACAAGTCCGTCTCCCGCAACTGCCGCTGCACACGCTGGCACAAGGCCTGCAGCACTTCATCGCCGACATCATGGCCATAAGTGTCGTTCACGTGTTTAAAGTGGTCGATATCCAGCATCAGCACCCCAAGAGGGCGTTGATAACGTACCGCCCGCTGCCACTCCACCAGGGCACGCTCCATGAAGTACCCACGGTTTGCAATTCCGGTTAAAGGGTCGAGCGTGGCCTTGAGCCAGAGCGACTCCTGTTCCAACTTGCGCTCTGAGATATCTGCCAGCGTCAGAAAGTAGACCGACTCATCGGTGTAGACAATCAAGGACCCGGACACCGCAGCCCAGAATGATGCCTGACCGGGACGTAACAGTTTCAGTTCGTAATCAGTCAGCGACTGGCTTTCATTGAGCTGCCGGAGTATCTCGGTATGCTGTTCCGGCTCTTCATACAACGAAGGCAGCAATCTGCCCGCCAACATGTCGCTTGGTTGGCCACATAGCTGCGCAGCTGCCTCATTCGCCACCAGTATCATATTGTCGCGCGCCCGCACCAGCAGAATCGGACGGGACAATGTCTCCAATGCGCGCAGAATATGCTCGTCATGCGCTTGCAAACGCTGTTGGCTGGCTAACACCTCCAACGCCAATTGCGACTCACGCCAGCCACGCCAGGCCATTGCTACAGAGAACAACGCCACCATCAGGAAAATGGCGACATAGGCCGCAGCCTTCATGCGCCAATCGCTAAAACGTTGCTGCTCGGACAAGCCCACCATCACCACAAATGGAAAGTTCTCCAGCCGGAAAAAGCTGTAGCCACGCTCCACTCCGTCCAGCTGCAACACCTTTACGCCATAGTCGCTGTTACGCCCATTAATCCATGTCGCCAGCGTGGCGGCATCTACTTCCAGCCTTTCTTCAACACCCGGCGGTTTCGGAAACAAACCAACAATGCGCAGGTTACTGTCATACAGGACAAAGCTGCTGTTACTCTGCGGATTCAACCGCCGTACCAGCTGCTCGAAGAACTCCAGCTTGACCAATGCCGAGACCAGCCCCGCCGGTTTCTGATTGACTCCCGGAACCCGTCTCACCATCAGAAAAGCAGACCCTTCCCCGTTGTACATGGCAAATGGCTCGGAGAACGCTACCTTGTCATCGGAAACAGCGAGCAGCTGCAAGAAGAAACGCTGCAGCTTTGGATCTATCGTCAGCAGCTGCCGGTTATTCAGTGCATAGCGGCCATAGGGTGGCAAAAAGGCAAGGCTCGCAACCGGTGGCAGTGTCGACAGTTTTTCACCCAGTATCTGTTGGAGTTTTGCCGACTGCTCACTCGAAAGCGACTCCAACTGGCTAAGCAATACAGGGTCTGCCTTGCCGGCCAGGTCGCGCAATACCAGATCGGTCGCGCGGAATGCGCCTTCGAGCTGTTCCTTGAGCAACTGGGCGATGCTCTGCGATGCAACACGTGCATTCTGCCGAGTATCCATGTAGGAGCTGCGCAACTCCCAGACGATCAACATCGCCAAAACGCCCAATCCACTTACAAGCCACAAGAGCAATATGCGGCGAGCGCGCACAAAGCCACGCCAACCGGGCTTCTTCGCGGCATAGGCAAGCGTGTTAGGTGGCGGCTGGCGCATTGCACGGCCTCTGAAATTCAGGGTTGCGTGCCGATTATAGGTTTTGGCAGCACGCTTGGCAGGGCAAAGAAAAAGGCCAGCGTGCTGGCCTTTGGCGAATCAAGCTGTAACCAAGACTTAGAATCTGTCTAAAGTCTCGCGAGCTAGAGCAAGACACAACGGAAGCACCTTATACGTTGGTACTTGAGGGTTTCGAGCAGCACATGAGCACTGATCACTACTGCGTACAGCCAGATCGTAATCAGGTCCTAACGCATACTCAGCCAACGGGCAGCCTGCGGCGCAAAATATGTCAATATCCCATCGGCACCAGCCCGCTTCATCGCTATCAATGCTTCCATAGCCACCATACACTCATCCAACCAACCATTCTGTGATGCAGCTTTGATCATGGCGTACTCGCCAGACACCTGATAGACGTAAGTTGGGGCTCGGAACTCATCCTTCACCCGCCGCACGATATCGAGGTAAGGCAATCCAGGCTTTACCATCACCATATCGGCGCCTTCAGCCAGATCGAGCGCCACTTCATGCAGGGCTTCATCTGAATTGGCGGGATCCATTTGGTAATTGTATTTATCACTCTTACCCAGATTTTTCGACGAACCCACAGCATCCCGGAAGGGCCCGTAATAGCTGGAAGCATACTTGGCCGAATAAGCCATGATGCGTGTATGAATGTGGCCCGCAGCATCAAACGCTTGGCGAATGGCGCCAATACGGCCATCCATCATATCGCTGGGCGCAACGATATCGGCTCCAGCCTCGGCATGGCAAAGCGCCTGTTTGACGAGCACAGCCACCGTCTCGTCATTCATCACATACCCGCTCTCATCGATCAAGCCATCCTGGCCATGGCTGGTATAGGGGTCCAATGCACCGTCAGTGATGATGCCAAGTTCTGGAAAGCGCGACTTGAGCGCCCGTACAACCGTCGGCACCAAGCCTTCCGGGTCGTAAGCCGCTTCGCCATTGGCCGTTTTGGTACCGCCGATCACAGGGAAAAGGGCAATCGCCGGTATACCCAGCTCCAACGCCTCTTCAGCTCGTGGCAATAATACTTCCAGGCTCATACGCTGCACGCCAGGCATGGAGTCGATCGGCTCTTCATGCCTGCCAGTGCCTTCCAACACGAAAACCGGCCAGATCAAGTCATTCGAGGTCAATACATTTTCACGCATCAGGCGGCGGGAGAACGCATCGTGGCGCATACGACGGGGACGATACAACGGGAATGTGCGATTGCTATGCATGACAAAACTCAAAGAATGCCGGCAGGTTGCCAGCGCATATCAAGATGGGGAATATCGTCTTCCAGGTAGGTATCGCTGCACGGCTCAAAACCAAGCGAACGATAGAAGTCGAGCAGATGCGCCTGGGCGCCGATCTTATTCGGCAGCCCAGGGTAACGGCGTGCATGCTCAGCCAGTCCTTCTCGGACCAGCAACCGGCCAGCTCCGGTTCCTCTGGCTGTCGAGGCGGTCAGAATACGGCCCAGCGATGGTTCCGAAAACTTAACCCCAGGCGGAACCAGACGCAGATAAGCCTGCAGCCTGCCCTCTGCATCCCGGCCAAGCAAATGTATGCTGACCGGGTCAAACGCATCGAGATCAGGATAAGGACAGGTCTGCTCGATAATAAACACAGCTTGGCGAGTAACGCTGACTTCGTGCCATTCGAGCGAACTAAGTTCCCCCAACGTACTCCATTTCCAGTGCAACTGCATCAACGCGCCATTCTGATACGCGCGCGAAGTATCGCCGCGCGTACCTGCTTGGGTGCGGTGCCGCCGATATGATCACGGCTGGCCAAGGAGCCTTCGGGCGTCAGGACACCGAATACATCGACACCGATGAGTGGGGAGAAAGTGCCCAGCTCAATCAGGCTCAGCTCTTCCAGATCTTTGCGCTTTTCGCTGGCATACCGCACAGCCAATGCGACAGCTTCATGGGCATCACGGAATGGCAAGCCCTTCTTGACCAGATAGTCCGCCAGATCAGTTGCCGTGGCATAGCCTTGCTTGACAGCACGACGCATGGCTTCTGGCTTCACTTCCACACCACGCATCATGTCTGCAACGATGCGCAGGGTAGCCGACAACGTATCCACCGTGTCGAACAAGGGTTCTTTGTCTTCCTGATTGTCCTTGTTGTAAGCGAGCGGCTGGGCCTTCATCAGAGTAAGAAGAGCAACCAGATGGCCGTTGACCCGCCCGGTCTTGCCACGCACCAGCTCCGGTACATCCGGGTTTTTCTTTTGTGGCATGATGGAAGAGCCGGTGCAATACCGGTCACCCATCTCGATAAAGCCAAACCGCGGGTTCATCCATAACACCAGCTCTTCGGCAAGGCGCGACAGATGCATCATGATCAAAGCGCCAGCGGCAGTGAACTCGATGGCGAAGTCGCGGTCGGAAACAGCATCCAACGAGTTGTAGCAAACCTCATCGAAGCCCAGCTGACGAGCAACGTATTCGCGATCGATCGGGTAACTGGTCCCCGCCAACGCAGCAGCGCCAAGCGGCAGCCGATTGACGCGCTTGCGGCAATCCATCAGCCGTTCGACGTCCCGACCCAACATTTCCACGTAAGCCAGAATGTGGTGACCGAATGTAATCGGTTGCGCAACCTGCAGATGCGTAAAACCAGGCATCACCGTCTCGATATTCGCCTCGGCAAGATCAAGCAGCACCTCTTGCAGTTCACGAGCCAGTTCGATCAAGATATCGATCTCATGGCGGAGCCAAAGACGGATATCGGTGGCCACCTGATCATTACGGCTACGGCCAGTATGCAGTCGCTTACCCGCATCACCGATCAAATCCGTAAGGCGCTTTTCGATGTTCATGTGCACATCTTCGAGATCAATCGACCATTCGAAGTTTCCGGCACGGATATCCGAGAGTATCTTACCCATACCGTGGGTAATGGCAGCCAGATCGGTAGCGCTGAGCACACCTACTTTGTTCAGCATCTGGGCGTGCGCCAACGACCCCTGGATGTCGAATTCAGCAAGGCGGTGATCAAAAGTGACCGAAGCGGTATAGCGTTTGACCAGTTCGTCGACCGGCTCGGAAAACCGGCCGGACCAAGCTTTGGGAGAGGCGTCTTGCATGAACGCAGGTTCCAGTATGGGATGATGGCCCGATTATAAGGGATCGGTACTTTTGCCGCAGCGCGACAAGTAAGCGGTGGTTCAGGATGCACCGCTATAATGCGTCGATTCGCGCGGCACCAGCTACGCAGCAACAAGGTAGAACATGAGCAAGGATTACAAACAAAGCAACCGTAAAAGCAGCAGCACACGCCGCAGCAGCGGGGGAAGCAGTTCGGTATTCGCCGGCCTGTTGATTGGGTTGTGTCTAGGCATCGCGATTGCGGTCGCCGCCGCGCTCTATCTGAATAAAACACCCAATCCTTTCGCCAGCCCGGACAAACCGGCGGCACCCAAAGTGGAAGCGCAACCGCCTGAACCCGAAATCATGCAGCCACCCGGTCAAAATAAGCCGGTAACAACGCTGCCTGCAACTCCGGCTTCACCAACCAAGCCGCAACCTGACCGTTTTGACTTTTATACCATGTTGCCAGAGCTTGGTGGAGACCCAAAACCGCCACCTGTAACCAAAGCACCCGATGCCACGCCACCAGCGACTGTCGCGCCACCTCGCGGTACCTATCTGCAGGCTGGGGCATTCCAAAATGAGACGGATGCCGATAACCTGAAAGCCAAACTCGCACTTGTTGGTGTAGAAGCCAATATCCAAACTGCCGAGGTGCCTGGCAAAGGGGTTATTCACCGGGTACGGATTGGCCCGTTGGCACAGCCCGAGGATATCGACCGTATACGTGCTCAACTCAAGGTCAACGGTATCGATTCCAGCTTGGTTAAGCAGTAAGTCCCTAGCACTCATCGCGTAACCCGTCCGGGGGCAATGGATAACCCATCAGCTCAACCCCCGGAGGGGTGCGGGTTAGGGATTGTGAACAGGTTTCAAGCCATCAGTAGCGTCCATCTTTCTTACAGGAGTCACTATGCGGATTGCCAAGCTATTCACTCGTCTCATCGTTACTGGCCTCGCGCTGGCTGCACTGACCGGCCATGCCGAACCACGTGCCGGCGTTGACTTTGACTACATGCCCAAAGCCATGCCGGTAGAGACGCCCGGCAAAATCGAAGTGATCGAATTCTTCTGGTTTGGATGCCCGCACTGCTTCCATCTGGAGCCTAAGGTGACTGCTTGGGAGAAAACACTGCCCAAGGACGTCGTACTACGTCGTGAGCATGTGATGTGGGATGGCCGTAGCGACATGGCTGGTCATGCCAAGGTCTTCAATGCGCTGAAAGCCATCAAGCAACTCAATGCCCTCACCCCAGCCGTCTTCAATGCCATTCAACGCGACCGCGTTGAGTTGCGCGATGACAAAACCTTATTCGAATGGGTGACCAAGCAAGGTGTGAATCGCGCCCAATTTGAGGCTGCCTACAAAGGTTTTGGCGCACAAGCCCAGCTTGCACGCGCAACCCAACTGACACGCGACTACGGTATCGACGGGGTGCCCACCTTCATTATCAACGGCAAGTACAAGACCTCGCCTTCGAAGACCGATGGCGACGAAGAACGCTTCTTCAAGATCGTGAACGAGCTGATCGCCAAAGAGCGCAGTGCACCTAAGAAATAAGCTCCTCAGAGCACATTCCAATAAAAAAGCGCCCGACTTGGGCGCTTTTTTATTGCTTAGGTTCCTCACCCGGTTCCAGCGGGCGTAACGACGGTGTTTGCCGCATCGCTGCCTTGACCAGCATATGGGCTGAAACCGGTGCGGTCAGAAAGAGGAACATCGTAATCAGTAATTCATGCAGGCTCACTGAGCCTTGTAGCGAAAAATACAACATGGAAGCGATCAATACGCATCCCACACCCAGCGTAGAAGCTTTGGTCGGCCCATGCAGGCGACGCAGAAAGTCGGAAAGCTTGAACAGGCCCCACGATCCAATCAGCGCAAAAGCCGCGCCCAACAATAGGAGCAGACTGATGGTGATATCCAACCAAGCTGGCAAAGTACTCATTCGGCAATATCTCCACGGCTAAGGAACTTGGCCATGACCACCGTACCGGCGAACCCCAACATTGCAATCACCAAGGCTGCTTCGAAGTAAAGCGTGGTCTGGAAATAAATGCCCAGCAGAATCAACAGGGCCAAAGCATTAACCGACAAGGTATCTAGCGCGAGGATGCGATCAACCAGACTTGGGCCTCGCAGCAAACGACCCAGACACAGCAGCAGTGCCAGGCAGAAAATACCGATGGCAAATGGCAGGACAAAGTTCAGCATCCGAATATCTCCATCAGAGGGGTTTCGTACCGGGCTTGAATGCAGGCGATCAACGCGGCCTCGTCCTCCACATGCAGGGCATGTACCAAAAGGTGCAGACGGTCCTCGGTCAAATCAGCCGACAAGGTGCCTGGCGTCATGGTGATGATGCTGGCTAAGGCGGCAATACCATGTGAGTCTCGAATCTGAAGCGGTACCCAGACAAAACGTGAGCGGAGCTTGCTCTCCCGACCCAAAACCTGCCGTGCGACAGTGAGGTTGGACTGAACCACATCCCACAGCACAACACCCAGGAGCCGAAATAGAACAGCTGGTTTTCTTAACCGTGGCCGTTCTGGGCGAAAATCATCGGTAAAACGAGGGATGAGGGTGGCGAACAAAATCCCCAATGCCACCTGTCCCGCCGAAGCACTACCGTTGAGCAGCAACCAGACAATGAAGAGCACCAGGCTCAGTATCGGGGAGGGGAAAAGCCGTTTCATTGACCGCCTCCTTTGCTCAATCCAGTCTCACGCATTTCCTTGCGCACATCAAAAACGGCTGGCACCGATTCTTTGGTCATCACCGCTTCGATATAACGATGCGGCCCGAACAGTTGGGCTGCCGCTGCATCGCAGTAGCGACTGAACGGCCCTGCCAATACACCAGTAGCCACAGCCGAGCCCATCAATAACGCAAGTGCTGCTTTGGCATTGAGTGAAGGTTGAGGCCCACTGCAAGGCACTGGAGCATCATCAGAAGCCCAGAAAAGCGTGCTGCCCGCCCTCGCCAACGCAAGGATGCTGAGCAAGCTACCAACCAGCACCGCAGCCCAAATCCAACCGGCCGACACATGGGGCAAGGCTGCCTGTAACAAAAGCGACTTACCCAAAAAACCGGAAAGCGGCGGCAGACCGGCTACGATCAAAGCGCAGACAAAAAACTGCACTCCAAATCGGTTACGACCGAAATCGAACGCCGCAGGCTGTAAAACATCGCCGCCTGCGCCACGAGCCGTCACAATATGGTCCATCAAAAGAAACAACGCGGCACACGCCAGCGTGCTACCTGGCAGATAGTAAAGCCCTGCTGCAAGCGACGCAGGGTTACCTATTCCAACCGCCAACAACAACGTGCCTGCAGATGCGATCAACAAGTACGCAATCAAGCCACGTAACTGGCGCGCAGCCAACGCGCCGAACCCACCCAGCAGTAACGAGATCATGGCCAATGGCACCAACCAGGGCAATGCCACCTCGGCCAATGGTCCGCCTGAAGCGCCAAATACCAGAGTAAACACCCGTGCAATCGCATAGACACCCACCTTGGTCATAATCGCGAATAAAGCTGCAACCGGTGCAGTAGCACTGCCATAGGTATCGGGTAGCCAAAAATACAAAGGCAGCAACGCAGCCTTGACTGCAAACACCACAAGCAACAGCAAGGCGGCTGACTGGGCCAGCAACACATTGTCCGGCCCCAGCTGGGATACGCGTAGCGCCAAGTCGGCCATGTTCAAAGTGCCAGTCAACCCATACAACAGGGAAACCGCGATCAGAAACAATGCAGATGCCGCAAGGTTAAAGCTGACGTAATGAATTGACGCTTTGAGGCGAGCAGCCCCTGCGCCATGCAACAGCAAGCCGTAGGAGGCAATCAGCAATACTTCGAAGAAAACAAACAGGTTGAAAAGGTCACCGGTCAGGAAGGCGCCATTGAGACCCATCATCTGAAAATGCACAAGACTATGAAAATGCGCCCCGCGCTGTTCATCGCGCCCGCGCGCATGCAACACACAGGCAAGCGCCAGTACGCTGCCCAGCCCAACCAGCAAAGCACTGAGCCGATCAAGCACCAGCACAATCCCGAACGGTGCATGCCAGTTAGACAACAGATAGGCATTGATGCGTCCACTGCCCGCTTCGAGAAACAGTCCTGCCGAAACCGCCACCAACAACAGCATGGCCAGCAGACTCAGGTTCGGCACCCAGCTGCGGCGTTGCCGCTCGACAATGAGCAACAGGCTGCCTGTCATCAACGGCAAGACAACCGGCGCGATAATCCAATGAGACCAGCTATTCATCGCGGCTCCTGGGCATCGACATGATCCGAACCTGTCTCAGCCCGTGTGCGCAATGCAATCACCAACATCACCGCAGTCATGGCAAAGCTGATCACAATCGCCGTCAGCACCAGGGCCTGCGGAAGGGGGTCCGCATAATGTTCCAGCGTGGGCGGGAACTTGCCATCCATGATGGGTGCAGCCCCTACCTTGGCTCGCCCCATGAAGAAAATGAACAGGTTGACGGCGTAAGAGAGCAGAGTCAGCCCAACAATGACATCGAACACCCGAGCACGCAGTAGCAGATAGATTCCACCACCAGTCAACGCACCCACAGCCAGTGCCAGCATTATTTCCATAACGGTTTCTCCCCACCAGCCGTCAGCCGGGCAATAGCAGCCAACATCAGCATCGTGCCGCCGGTAACAGTCAACATCACACCTAGATCGAAAAACATGGCGCTCGTGACAGGCACATGACCAAACAGGGGGATCAGGGGGTAGTCGTAGCTGCTGGTCAGAAATGGTGCGCCCAACAACCAGCTGCCCATGCCCGTCAGGCCTGCTATCAATAAGCCAGCAGCAATCCATGGCCGGAAATCACCCGAGCTACGTGCAGCCATCCAGCGTTGACCATTGGCGACGTATTGCAGGATGAGGGCAATAGCCAACACCAAACCTGCCACAAACCCCCCACCGGGTTGGTTATGCCCCCGCATGTAAATGTACAACGCCACCAGTACAGCCAACGGCAGCAACAATCTTGCCGCCAATGCCAGCATCAGGGGGTGCCTGTCACGGGTGGGCTCACCAGGCTGGGGGGTATAGTCAGCCGGTACGAAATCACGTAGCAACGCGAAAATAATCAACGCGGCAATGCCCAGTACCGTGATCTCACCCAGGGTGTCGTAACCACGGAAGTCCACGATGATCACATTCACGGCGTTCTCGCCACCGCCCAGTGCGGGTGCATGTTGCAGGTAGAAGGGCGCAATGGAATCAAACGGGCGGGTCAACACGGCGTACACAATACCCGCCACACCAAGCCCTGCCGTACCGGCAATCACCCCATCACGCCATTTCCGCCAAGTATGTCCTTCCGGCTTGCTTTCCTTCGGCAGCCAATTAAGTGCCAGCATCATCAGTATCGTTGTCACCACCTCCACCGATAGCTGAGTCATGGCAAGGTCCGGCGCAGAGAAATATACAAAGGTCAGCGTAACGGTAAGCCCCACAGCACCAAGCAGGATCAACGTCAGCAGCCGCTGGTCAAAGTGCACCACCACCATTGCGGTACACACCATCCCGACCAACCATACCGCCACAAAAGCAGGGCTTACTGGCGTTATCGATGGCATAGCATCAAACGGCAGCCAACCGGTTGCCAGATAGGGTGCAAAGCCCGCCAATGTCGCAGCACCCACAAAAAAGAACAGATAATGCTGCAAGCTGCCGTTCTGCAAATAGCTTGTCAGCCACCGGGCACTTTGCACCACCACATCGATACCGCGTTCGAACCCACTGCGCCCACTCACCCGGCCCAGTACCGGCGTACGCTCCAACGTATGCAGGTTCACCCTGACTTGCCAGGCGAAGTACAACGCCACGCCACCCAATAAGGCGACAGTACTCATCACCAAGGGGAGGTTGAGGCCATGCCAAAGCGCCAGGGAATAATCTGGCAAGGGCGCATAAGGGCCGCCATAAAGCGAAGCCTGAGCACCCAGCGCAAGCAATGGCCCGATGGTGAGGTTGGGCACCAACCCCACCACCAAGCAGATGAGCACCAACAACTCCACTGGCAGGCGCATTCCCCAAGGCGGTTCGTGCGGCTTCAGCTGTTCGGCTGCGGTGGAACGTGGGTTATGAAAGAAAGTGTCGTGTACAAATCGCACGCTATAGGCAACGCTGCACAGCGCACCCAAGGTCGCACCAATCGGCAGCGCCCATTGAGCGAAGACAGGTAGATCCGGCCGAATAGTCTGAGCCAGGAACATTTCCTTGGACAGAAAGCCATTCAGCAGCGGCACCCCTGCCATAGCGGCACTGGCCACCATCGTTAGCGCGCCCGTTATCGGCATATAGCGCATCAGGTGGTTCAGGTTACGCATATCCCGCGTGCCGGTCTCATGGTCAACGATACCGGCAGACATAAACAGACTGGCTTTGAAACAAGCGTGGTTAAGGATATGAAACACCGCCGCCACAATGGCCAAGGGCTGGTCCAACCCCAATAGCAGCGTAATCAGACCTAAATGGCTGATGGTCGAATAAGCCAGCAACCCCTTCAAATCATGCTTGAACAGAGCTACGTAAGCACCAACCAGCATGGTGGCGAGACCCGTCGTCGAGACGATCCAGAACCAGGGCTCGGAATGCCCCAAAGCAGGGTAAAGCCGGGCCAGAAGAAATACGCCTGCCTTTACCATGGTGGCAGAGTGTAGATAAGCCGAAACGGGGGTCGGCGCGGCCATGGCATTGGGCAGCCAGAAGTGAAATGGAAACTGCGCACTCTTTGTAAATGCACCAAGCAACACCAGGAGGAGCGCCGGCATATAAAGTGGATGGGAACGAATCAGCTCGCCCGATGCCAATACCGCATCCAACGTGTAGCTGCCTACGATATGCCCCAGCAACAACACCCCACCCAGCAGAGCAAGACCACCAGCGCCGGTAATCGCCAGCGCCATGCGTGCACCTGCCCGCGCGGGGTGCTCTTTCTGCCAAAAGCCGATCAGCAGGAAGGAACTGAGGCTTGTGCATTCCCAGAACACCACCAGCAACAGTAGATTATCGGCTAGCACCAGGCCAAGCATGGCGCCCATAAAGAGCAGCAAAAAGAGGAAAAAACGGGCAGGGGGATCATCCTGGCTGAGGTAGTACTTGGCATACACCACCACCAATACACCAATGCCGGTGATCAGCAAGGCAAACAACCACGCCAAGCCATCAAGCCGAAAGCCCAGCTCCAACCCCAGTTGCGGCACCCACGGCACAGACCAGCGCAGGATATCGCCACCAAACACGGCAGACGACATGCTTAACAGCAGTGCCAAGGCACCCAATGCTGTGCCGCCGGCCAACCACGCTGCGCTACGCCGGGCCGCACTGGGCAAAAAGCTCATCAGCGCAGCCCCAATAAAAGGCAGCGCAGCCAATAGCAGCAGTTTCATGCAAATTCCTCGGGAAGCGGAAAGGAGAGCAGACTGGCAAATACCGGTTCAACGTTACACGAACTGCCGCAAGACGAGGCGAAAACACCCAAGAACGCTGAGCTTACACAGTGGTAAATATGCATTCCGAGGGCGTTTCCCACGCTGTATTGCTGATACACAGCTAACGTTGAACTGGTTCTAATGACCTGTTCACTATCGGGCAAAGCAACCCAGCCAACCTGAATTAACCGGCCCTCTAACTTAGCAAGAGCCGCGCCATGCTCCAAGCCCGGGCAAACCATAACAACCACCGTCTGTAGCATCGTTTTCATTTTTGATTACACAGCCGATTTTGTTTGAGCCTTAGAACCTGTTTAGCGAGCGGTTGTTTTCAAACCATTCAGGTAACTTCAAAACACCTGCTCACTCATGTAGATAGCACACAAGCTTTAGGACTCGGTCCATCCATAACCAACAAGCAGTCTCTTTCTGAATCAATGCAATGATTCAAATTCCTATCGTTTACCAGAGTTAGAATCTGAAACCGCTTTTATATTACGGGCTGCTCAGATTCTTGTTATACGCAACACTGAGCAGTCACTTAGCAACATAGCGCTGGACAGCCCAGCTCAGCGCATTCACGACTTTCGAGGTCTTTTATATGAAATATCTTCATACCATGGTACGCGTCACCAATCTGGCGGAGTCCCTGAAGTTTTACCAGGATGCGCTTGGGCTGAAGCTAATTAAGCAGACAGATTATGAATCCGGCCGATTCTCGCTGATCTATCTTGCCGCGCCGGGCGATGAAGATGCACAGGTCGAACTGACCCATAACTGGGATCCGGAGGTCTATACCGGTGGCCGTAATTTCGGGCATCTCGCCTATTCGGTAGAAAATATCTACGAAGCCTGCCAGCGCCTGATGGACCACGGTGTTGTCATCAACCGGCCGCCACGCGACGGATATATGGCCTTCGTACGCTCGCCAGACAATATTTCGGTAGAGCTTCTTCAAGCTGGCGAACCGCTACCTAAAGCGGAGCCTTGGGCGTCCATGCCCAATATTGGCAGCTGGTAACCCCACCGGCTGCCAGATATAAAAACCGGCAGAAACATCTGCCGGTTTTTATATAGTTACTTTACCCCGCTTGGGGTAACAACTCACTCAATCGGTAATCAATCGGTTATTGCGTAGCAAATCTTGAATGATGGCGTTGTTGTTGAGCAAGGCATTGTCCAAGTCATCCCTAGTGAGATTCACATTCTGCAGCACAATGGATTGGTTTTCCCTGCTAATGTCGTACACTCCGTTAGCAAAGCCACCATCGCTGCTGATATGGACAATAGTTCGGGTAGTATTCCGGTCGAATTCAAAGTGCAGGTAATTGCTTAAATTACCTGCACTTTCACCTAAATGACTTTCACCTTGCAACAGGTCGCGAAGGTCTAGTTTGTCACCCTCAGCCTTGCTGAAATCCATCACTAGGTCTGTTGCACCCTCTACCAAGCCAATCCCGCGCGATACCCCGAAGTCATTACCATTGCCCGCCTGTGTGGCACCAGCTCTAGCTGCCTGATCACCCAAGGTCCACGCAAAAACATCGGCACCCAGATCGCCGCGCAACACATCGTTACCTGCGCCACCTTCCAGCCGATCATTTCCCTCGCCACCACGCAGGCCATCCATGCCTTTGCCACCAGCAAGGTAGTCATCTCCACGGCCACCATACAGCAGGTCGTACCCATCATCACCGATCAATGCGTCATTTCCCCCACCACCGTTGACGATGTCTGCCCAACGCCTGGTTCCCGTATTCCTGTCAACACCGAACGGCGGGAGTGCATCCTCATCAGGAACATTGAAATCAGGCACAAAGCCCGCATTCCCTTCACCGCGGCCATCTAATTCCGGCACTCTGTCAGTATCGAACAGAAAGGTTCCATTGTTCTGTAGCAAGTGTCCTGCACCATCATTTGTTATCATCAACGCATGATTTCTAATCTCGCTGAAAAGATGTCCGGTGCTGGTACTGCCACCGGTATACACCACATCGTTACCTTCACCCGATTCCACATAATCGTCGCCAGCACCGGCGTTGATTACCTGCGCACCGCCAGCGGCATCTGCATTGAAGAGTCCCCATACGTTTGTGGAGGGATTCCTTCCCAGCGCAGCTCCTCCCAGGTTCAATCTGAAAGCGTTATTGCTGATACCCATCGGTGAAGCATTCTCACCATAATGGTCACGTATCACATCATCGCCGTTGGAACCCCACAATACGACCTGTTCGCTGTTTCCATTAATGCGGATCGTCAATACCGCTGTACTGGTCATGCCGGCAGCATCGGCAATCGTGTAGCTGATCCGATCAGTGATCGTTTCACCGGTGAGTAACGCATTCACCCGGGCATTGTTGTTGTCGAGGGTATAGGTATAGGTACCATTAGCGTTGATTTGAACCGTGCCATAGCTGGTGATGATTGGATTACCTAGAATACGGTTGTCACCATTGACTGATACAACCCTCAGCACATCTCCATCAACATCCACGTCATTGCCAAGCAGCCTCCCCTGCACCGTATAACGACCCGAATCCTCCAGCACAGTATTCTCATCATTCGTCGCTACAGGCGCATCGTTCACGCTGGCTACGGTAATGGCAATCGTAGTGGTACTGACCTTAGTCTCACGAGTCACAGTCTCAATACTACGGCCTTCCAACTCCAGGTTATAGGTACCGTTGAAGTTGGTAGGCGCCGTCAACTTCAATTTAGTCAGGTCCCAACTGGTGATATCGACACTGGTACTACCTGCTGTTGCGGTGAAGTTGCGGGTACCATCTGTCAGTACTGTCCCCTCCAAGAGACTCTTGGCGATCAATGCACCATTAGTTTCGGAACCATCGGTATCAATCAACCCATATTGCAGCGGACTCAGCGTGATCGGCGAATCTTCCATGCCCTGATACACACGAGGGTAAAAGCCACCCTCGTTATCCGCCCCCCGTACCAGCACATCATGCAACCCACCCAGCCTATCCAGATAACCCAGCGAGCTATACAGCCTGAAGTTGGTACTGGTGAGTTCCCTTGCGGTACCACCATCCACACTCAGGGATGGTCGGAAGGCGCCAACCCCGTTGCCGTTATAAACCGCCCAATCAATGGTGTAGTAACCACTTACCGTGGGCCGTAATTCGCTGCCAGAGATATTGCCAAAGCTGTTATAGGGGCGCGCCAATATTTCCGTACCGCCAACCCGCAGCAATCCCGTGTCGTCTTGATAAGCGCCAAAGGTGTAACGCTTGCCCGCTTCTAGGTAGATCAGACCAGAGATGCGACAAGCACCATCGGTGGGGATATCTCCGTTTTGAGGTGTAGCCGAAATAGTGCTCGTTGCCTCGCGTGCTGCATTCAACAGATTCAACAGTTGTTGCACTTCTTCAAGTGTGTTGACATCGCTTGGACTTATATTGGCCAGGGAGGTGTACTGGCGGACAGTTAAACCATTCCCAGCAGGCGGTGCACCACTGTTGCCCGCCCCTACCGAACCACCGGTTATGTTGACCCCATCGGCAACTGGCGTAATGTCCACTCGCATGGTTGCACGGGTCGAATTGGCACTG
Source organism: Chitinimonas violaceus (assembly GCF_052601015.1). Classification (NCBI taxonomy): domain Bacteria; kingdom Pseudomonadati; phylum Pseudomonadota; class Betaproteobacteria; order Neisseriales; family Chitinibacteraceae; genus Chitinimonas; species Chitinimonas violaceus. The sequence continues at coordinate 31,537 of NZ_JBQXDJ010000050.1, forward strand.
CCATCGTTCGCCACATAGCTAAAGCGCGCATAGTCAGCCTGCCAATTACCTACGCCGACACCACCAAAAGCATCTGACCCCGATTCATTCGAATCAGGCATAAAACGAACCCTACCCGCATCGATCATTGCTTTGGTTAAGCGTTGATTAACAGTCACTGCTGCCCAATTCGTACCATCTGCGGAATATTGCAACAGCCCATCCACCGGCAAGACAGTAACCTTGATTGACAGGTTCGCAGCTGGGGTATCGATATCGGCCACATTGAAATCTGCCCAGTTGAAGACAAGCGGGGTATCTTCAGTACCGCTGACCATACCATCGCCAGCTGTCGGTACATCATTGGTACCCGTGATCGTGACCTTGATCTCATGTGGCGTGCCATCTGTCGACAGCACCGTGAACGTTTCCAGCTTGGTCTCGCCTGCCTTCAGGTATTGCACCGCACTGTTCGCGACGTTGTAGGTCCAGGTGCCATTGGGGGTGATCGTCATCACACCCAGTGCACCCGCACTGGCTGTGATGCCTGTCGTCTGGAAGCTGGCCTGACCTGTATCCGCATCACTGATGGTGAGCGTGCCGCTGTCGGTCAAGGTCGGGGTGGCGGCATCTTCGGTGACGCTACCAACTGCATCCCCACCAATCACAGGTTTGTCATTGGTGCCCGTGATCGTGACCTTGATCTCATGTGGCGTGCCATCTGTCGACAGCACCGTGAACGTTTCCAGCTTGGTCTCGCCTGCCTTCAGGTATTGCACCGCACTGTTCGCGACGT
>NZ_JBQXDJ010000051.1:0-31268 GCF_052601015.1 Chitinimonas violaceus
CACCATCGGTTACTAAGCTCAATCGGCTACGTGCCACCAGCAGAAGCGGAGACAGCTTATTACCGACAGCTAAACGAGCAGGCACAGTTCGCCTGTCTCTAACAACTGAGCCTCCACGAAAACCGGGTGGATTCAACCTGTAGCTGACGTTCATGCGGGAACGGAATTGAATCATTTATCTCAAGGACTGAGCACCTAGTGACAAGGGTAGTTGCATCCGGAGAATTTCATCACGGAGTGTCGCATTTTCTCTTTCCAACCCTGCCATATTCCGCTCCACCATCAAAATGTGCGCAATAAGCGCCATTCGGGAATTTCGAACCAGCCGGGCCGCCCTCCGCAGTTCAGGCTCAGTGGGTGGCGACGACATAAAATCACCCAGTTTCTTTGCACGGGTCTTTACCCTGGTTCGTGATGGCAGCGCCCCTCGATACAGTACAAGGCATTGTGGATTGCGCAGAATGGTTGATGTTGCAATCCGTCGTCCAGTGTCCGTAAATGCTGCAGAAACCTCGACAAGCCTTTGGAGCGTCACCGCTTCACCTTGCTCCTGCAAGAAGTGAATCGACTTTTGTACGGTGCAGACACTGCGCGCAGCCCGAGCTGCCTGACAGCCGAGTAAGCCAGCGTATGCTGCAACATTAGATTGTCTGTTCATCGTCAAAACTACCTTTGCCAACCGAATGCAATATAACCGGTGCTGCCATCGCTTGGTCGGCCTGCTCAATTAGCTCCATTTCAGCCAGCGTTTCTTCACAATTAGCGATGATCTGCATCGCTTTGCGCTGTTCTGCTCGCAAATGTTGTTTCTCTGCAATCTCTGCCAACTGCGTATAGGCAGCCTTGAATTCGATCACCTGTGCTCGCCGAGAGGGATCCGGTGCATGTCCAGCACACCCCATGCAAGAGAATGCCACGGGACATTGGTTGGCCACCGTGCAATGCCCACCTAGCACCGGCACCAGCGCCCCAACTGTCTCAAGTGCCGTCTCTACTCGTCGACGTATCTGCGCTGGAGCACGGATATGGGCACGGGACATATCTTCACGGGACTCGAAGATTCGACGCTGTAGGTCAATTAGCATGTTCGCCGAAGGTTGCGAATAGTAATCAGTAACAGCAACGTCCTTCTGCTTGAGCAATAGTGCAATAACATCCACCGGCACCTCCAATGCCCGCATTTCCGTGGCAAAACCATGGCGGAACAGATGAGATGTCAAGGCGAATGGCTCACCTGCCGCTGTCCTGAGCGGCACGCCGGACAGCAAGAAGCTAATGGCACAGTTAACCTGCCTAGTATCAAGCTGCCTACCATCGAACTGCCATAGATAAGGGGCCGGCTGCAATTTACCGGCGAATCCACGGTCCGGTGGGATCACATGCGTCGGCTGGCTGACATCGCGCAGAAAGGACCACCACGCGTGCAAAGCACGCACACAGCGGTCATCAATGAAGAACGGTTCTTCTGCCGTCCGCCCTTTTGGGGTGGCCCAAAATGCGTTAACTTCATGCCCTTCCGAGAGACGGACCCGAACGAGCTTATCCTTGACCAATCGGATCTGCAGAAATTCGTGTACGCGTGCACCTGTCTTGGTAAAAATCTGCAACGCGGCATGGCCAATCAAGGCTTGCTTGTACCACTCATCCACTGGCAAGAATAGCTGACCAAGTTTGGCTTCCAGCTTAACCAGCCAATTCCTTATAGGAAATGGCCAGTATTCCAATCGTGCCAAATAAGCACGAGTGCTCCAACCTGACTCCTCCGCAGATCTAAAAAACCAACCGTACTCTGCAAGACTATCAGGACTACGTAACGCAGGAAGCTTGTAACCAAGCAAATATATCTTCTCGTCACCGACAAAATCCTGCAGGCTTCTCGAGTTGGCGTACATGGCTGCAATTGTTGGGAATGCAACCAAAGCTTGCTCATACAACGCACGCGGTGTCCAAATATTAAAGTGGCGTAAAACTGGCGTAATACGATTACTTTCGCTTATCTCCTCATCGGCGTATTTAAATGCCATAGGCAGCCGCGTACCGGACTGTTGACACTGCGCTACGGCGGTACGAAATGCCGTACGCAACCGAGAAAGCTGAATCTGGCGGCGCTCGGCCACATCGCGCAGTACATAAAATTTGGCATGGACCGCATCTGTGCGATCCTTGCGCCGCCGCTTTGCCGCGTCCCTAACCTCTGAATACTGACTGGATTGCGTCCAGAAACGACTGTCGCTTACCTTGCGCAACGTGAAGGGCATCAGTACCGCCCGCTGTGCGGCGGTTAGACTGCTCAAATAGTCATCCTGCAGACGGATTAATCGAAAATAAGCCTGCATCATGTCAAGCCGGGAAGACGGCGATGATTCAGGAACGATATCACCACGAAAGTAGGCGGGGTAAAAGTAGTCAGGATCGATATCATGCAGATCACAATTCAGCTGCTGCAAGCAACGATCCATCTGACGGAAATAAGCAAGATTATTGAGCCGATTGGTGTCGACAATCGCCAGTAAGAAAAAGGCTGTATTGCGTAACTCAGGCCACTGCAACCCAAGCAGCAAGCGCAGCATGCGTATTGTCAGCGGCTGACCTGTACCGTTGAGCTCTAGGAAGGTCATAGGCAAATGATGCAGCGGCAGGGGAATCAATGCCAGCACGTCGCCTAATGCTACCGGCTTCCAGCTTAAACGTCGCTCCACGACTTGCCCAGTCCCGCTAGCCCATTGCTCAAGCGCACGCCGAATCGCAATATGACTGCTGCCTGTTTCTGCCTGCACCCCTGAGGCACTGGGTACTGTGCCACTACGGCACATCTCCTCGATCACTAATCTGAGCCTCAGAGTATTTAGATCATTTCGCTGGCGACTATTGCGAAGAGAATGTTGAAACGTGCAGAACAAAGTCATCCAACAGACGTAGCTTTCCTTATCGGTAACCGGCATTGCCAAGAGTTCTTCGGCGACCCCTTGCATGTATACCTTGGACCACTGTGAGACGGTACTCGTGCTGCATCCCAGGGCCTTCGCCACGTCGCGCAGGGCAAAAGGTTCTCCCAATGTTCTACGTCGATCCAATTCCCCGAATATCACATCCTTGTTATTGCCATCAAACTCCATTCCTTCAGGCAGACCAAACGGACGCGGCTTGTGACTTATCAGCAGCGGCTGGATCGTAAGACCAGTTTGTTCTTCCCAGCGTACAAGCGACTTTCTCAGTGCGGCTGGCGAACCCCTAACCACAGCAAAAACAGTTGAAAAAGCAACTCTTCCCCACAACGCCCGGACATATTCAATCGACAAGAATCGATATCTTTCTAACAACGCTTCGCCAAGCAAGATAGTCCGCTGTCGTGACTACGGTCCGTTCAAGCAGATCACTGGCTACCCCTTCGGCCTTGACCCGAATATACGATATCGCTGTGTTGCGACAGCATTGCGCCAGGAAAGCGACCTACCCGCAGCGAATTTCGAGCCCAACCCTCCCCTGTAGCGAACGAATGGCTTGTTCAACACGCGTGCCACAATCGCCCACCTTCTTGCTACCGAGCCTGGTCCGCACTACTTTCAACCCCGTTCCGGCTTCCCAGTCTGCGATAGACTGATTCAACAAGTCTCGGTTTGTCCCGGGAATACGATTAACCAAGACCCGGAGGTAAACTAGGCCACTTTCCCGATATTCATCCTCGATGGTCAATTTGCGATAGCGCTGAGCCAGTACCGTGCCCTCGGGTTTACAGCGCCATTGCCCAGCAAGCGCAAGATACTCGTTGCACCAGCGCAGATAAGCTGCATGATCGTCTACAGGACGGGAAAGCAAAGCATCGCGACGTGCCACAAGCCAACGTGCAGCATGTCTGTTCACCGAATGTCCGTTGATGCCTACGACTTGCGCGCACTGACTGGTTCGGAATGGAATGCCGCCTAGGCAACAGTACTCAATGTAGTTAAGAATGTGGGGGGTGTAACGGGTCTCGAAAGCCTCCCATTGTTCTCGCGGGTTCATGGGCCCGTCATTTCATCAAGCAACAACTGAATACTGTCAACAGCGGCACGAGTAAGCCTTGTTTGCTTAGCCCGAACTTGCTGAGCCTCTGACTGGCGTTGCTCCAAGTGCCGATGGATCACCGCAGCCATTTCCGGCAAAGACATCCCTCGGATTGCTTGGTCATACACCGGCAACATGTCACTACGCCAAGCCATCAGCTGGCGCAGTCGAGCCCGCAGCATCTGCAATTCTGAGTCGTTGCTCGCCTGGGACTGGCAAGCGTGGATCGCCATGGTAACGTACCAATGACGGATCTGATGTAGCCGTAACTTCAGGCCGGCGGCTTTCATCGCAGGCGACCAATAGTCACGCCGGAAATGGGCTGGTGCCAATGCGGTGCCCTGGCAAGTCAAGAACAAGGGCATCTTGGCCAGCACCTGGATCGGTTGCCGGACGATATCGGCAAATGTATGTTGCTCCGGGTCCAGCGACACACGCTCAGTGTCGACGTATTCCTGCAGAAGCTTTACCGTTCCTTCTGCGAGAAACAAGCGCTTGACCCGGCGTCCGTGGCTACCCTTACTAGCCGAAGCCAGACTCGTTCGAAATCCTCCCTCGGCCCAGTCCGCCAAAGTCAAACCACAAGCTTCGTGGATACGGCATCCTGTATCGAGTAGAACCCTAACCAACGTACGCTCTCTTAGCCTCCACCCAAAGCGCATTCCCGCCGTCATCACAGTCTCGACCAATACCGGATTATCCAGTAGGACTGGATGCCAGCCTCCGTCGCGCAAGCGAAAATAAGCCGAAGACATCCGCCCCCAACGTAATCCGTCTACGCCGCTATCTGCGGGCATGGGATAGCGGCCATTCTTAGCTCGAAACTGCAGATGTGCCTCAGTACGGGCCTTGGCAATCAGTTCGCGGGCAAAATCGCCCTCCATCGGGTTGCCACCTGGGTACAGATTTTCAGCCTGCAGCAACGCATAAAACGACCGCAGAGCAGCCAACAGCCTGCCTAGCCGCCGGTGGGTTGACCACGTCGGTTCCACATGAACCGTCTGAAACCCTAGCTTGTCACGATGTAGGGATACGACGCATTTCATTTCGCTGCGCAGAAAAAATGTCACCATTGCCCGGACTGTTAGTGGCTCTCCGAGCAAGGACCATTGTTGTCTGCGTGCAATTGGAGAATCTGCAAGCCACGATGCGAAATCAAGTACGCTGCCGGTATAGGCCTGCGCAGTCAGTAGCGAGTGTCGTGCTGATGCGCCACAGGCATACAGTGTCAATGCAGCGTGGGGCAACCCCTGCCCGTTGACGACATGTAGGGGGAAATCTCCCGCAGACTTGAGGATACGGTAGCCCATAATCTTGCTCCTACGTATAGGTGCAAATAGCCACCGTGTAGTTCCATGCTGACTATGCCTTTTGGAAGAAATAACCTCTCTATGCAGTACTATGCAAAGGTCGCCAGCGATTGGAACAAACCCGATGGCCAATTCGTTGTTCATCCGCGCGATGCAGATGCCTTTGTGGCTACGCTACCGGTAGACAAGCTGTTCGGTGTCGGAAAAGTCACCGCTGCAAAACTCAAATCCTTAGGGGCACAATCCTGCGCGGACTTGCGTGCTTGGCCTTTACCCAAGCTGGTGCAACACTTCGGCCGATTTGGACAACGACTGTTCGAGTTATGCCGCGGCATCGACAACCGCCCTGTCATTAACGATCACCCGCGTAAGTCGTTGTCAGTCGAAACCACCTATGCCCACGATCTGACTGACTGGGCCAGCTGCCTAAAAGAGTTACAGCCTTTGATTGACGACCTATACGCCCGCCAGCAACGCTCGGCTGACACCGGCAGACCGCACAAGACCTTTGTGAAGATCCGGTTTGACGACTTTAGCCATACCACGGTCGAATGCGTTTGCAGCAACCCCAATGCCGCGATATGGACGCAACTGCTCAGCGAAGGCTGGCAGCCACGCAGTCGCCCGGTACGACTACTGGGGGTAGGCTTTCGCTATGAAGAAGAAACCCATCTTACCGGTTTGCAGCTGGGCCTCTTTGATACGCCAGAATCAGAAATTGACGCGCATGACTGAACGAAAACGCTGCTTTCCACCCGTTGTCGATGCCAATACACGGGTGCTGCTACTGGGCAGCCTGCCAGGTGAAGCCTCGTTAAAAGCTGGCCGCTACTACGCACATCCGCAAAACCGCTGCTGGCACCTGCTGGGTGATGTACTCAGAGTGTCTTTGGCAGAGCAGGACTATGAAACCCGCCTCAAATCCCTGTTGGCGCATGGTGTGGGTTTGTGGGATGTCATTGCCGAAGCGGAACGCCCCGGCAGTCTCGATGCCGCCATCCGTAATCAGGCACATAACGACTTGCAACAGTTGGTCAATCGCCTACCCAAGCTCCAAACCATAGCCTTCAATGGCGGCACCGCAGCACGTGTAGGCCGACGTCTGCTTACAAACATTGCGCAACCGCTCGAACTGTTCGACCTCCCCTCCTCTAGTCCGGCATACACATTGGCCTATGCCGAAAAGCTCACACGGTGGAAGGTATTGGCAGACAAGTTACATCAGCATTGATATTGATCAAAATCAATGGACAAACAAAGGAGTGTAATGGCCCCAAGTATTTCACTACTTGGAGACCATCATGAATGTCGCGCTGACCGAGCTCCTCACTACCGATATTGGTATTCTCAGTCTGTTCACCATCACCTTTATTATCGGCATGGCCAGCTACATCGGCTGGTATGTACGCAAGCATGTATTAGCAGAAGAAGCGCAGCGGCAAACACAGAAGCATTGAAGCCATATCGTGAAATGGGGAGAACCTATTCGTCGTCCACAGTAGACTTATCATCATCCTGCAAGATACGGTGACCTGGCCCGTCCAGGTCATCAAACTGACCGGAACGACCGGCCCACCAGAACAAAGCGCCGATAATGCCGGCGATAAGTACCGACAGCGGGATTAAGAGGTAAAGACTTTCCATCGGCGTCATTCTCCCCGCTTTTGTCCAGGCTTGCCTGTCCCTGCCAAACGGACGGCATTAAGCACCACCAGCAAAGAACTCCCCGCCATACCCAGGCTCGCCAGCCACGGCGTTACCCAACCGACCAGTGCCATGGGCAAGGCCACAAGGTTGTAACCCAACGCCCAGACCAGATTCTGGCGGATGACACGGCGGGTCTGCCTGGCTAGCCGCCAACCTTCAGCAATCGCCTGTAAACCGCCAACCAGTACCAAATCACCCGCAGCTTGTGCAACCTCGGTGCCACCACCTACCGCAATCGACACATCTGCCACCGCCAATACCGGCGCATCATTAATCCCGTCGCCAACCATCAGCACCTTACGTCCGTTCGACTGTAGTTGCTGTACGTAAGCGAGCTTATCGGCTGGCAGTGCACCAGCTTGCCAACTGGCGATACCCAGCTGTCTCGCCACCGCTTCTACCGGCCCTGATGCATCACCACTCAGCAAGTGGCAGTGCATACCTGTCAGCTCGGCCAATAATGCCTGGGCTTCGGGTTTAATCTTGTCGCCCAGAGCAAAAGCCGCCAACCAAGTGTCTTCACTGGCCAAGCAAACGACGGTTTCCTCGGTATGCCAGCCCACCAAAGTTTCTGGTTGCGGCATACGGCAAAATTCAGCCACAAAGTCTGGTCGACCCAAGCGTAGACACTGCCCCGCCACGATGGCTTCAACCCCACCACCCGGATGATTGCAATAGTCGCTTACAGATAGTTGAGCCGCCTCACGGTCTTCTCGCAATGCCCAGGCAATAGGGTGTTCGGACGCGGCTTCCAGCAGTGCGGCCAGTGCGTGTAACTCCGCAACAGGCTGAGTATTGAAGGACAAGATATCCAATAATTGAGGCCGGCCAAAAGTCAACGTACCGGTTTTGTCGAATACCACATCGGTCACGCCTGCCAAGACTTCCAAGGCATGGCCACGGGTGACCAGCAAACCCGTGCGGGCAAGCCTACCTGTAGCAGCCGTCAAGGCAGCCGGGGTAGCCAGCGACAAAGCACAGGGGCAAGAAATCACCAGTACCGCCACCGTAATGGGCAACGCGTGGCTTGGGTCATACCAGTGCCAGAATAAATACGCCCCGGCAGCCACAACCAACAACGCCGCCACAAACCAAGCCGCGATCCCATCCGCAAGCTGGGCCAGTGCTGGTTTTTCTGTCAGGGCACGATCAAGCAACCGCACAATGCCGGCCAACCGGGTTTCCTGACCAAGCTGGGTCACTTGGATAAGCAGTGGCGCATCCAGATTCACTGCCCCACCAATCAGCGTATCCCCAACCTGCTTGGACACCGAACGGGACTCACCGGTCAATAAAGCCTCATCCGCCTGACCTTGCCCCTCCAATACCGTGGCATCTGCCGGGTAGGTTTCACCGGGTTTTACCAACAGCACATCACCGAGGCGGAGCTGCCCAACCGGGGTTTCACTGGTAGTACGGTCCGCGGGCCAAGCATCCAACCGATGCGCAAAGGCCGGGATGAGTTTGACCAGCGATTCGGCTGCAGCGCCGGCTTTACGCCGCGCCATCCCTTCCAGATAACGGCCACCCAGCAACAGAAAGACGAACATGGAAACCGAATCGAAATAGACTTCGCCACGACCTGTAAACGTGGCATGGCAACTGGCAAGGAAAGCGGCCCAGACGCCTATCACCACCGGGGCATCCATGCCCACGCGACCACGCTTTAAGTCGCGCCACATGCCAATATGGAACATCTGGCAGGCATAGAGCACCACTGGCAGGGTCAGCACCAGGCTGCCCCATTGCATCAGGCCAAGCCAGTCCGCACTGATCTCGCCCGGCGCAGTGATATAAGTCGGGTAGGCGAACATCATCACCTGCATCATACTCAGCCCGGCCACCCACAGCCGCGTCAAAGCACGACGCCGTTCACGCTGGTGCAATACATCCTGCCGTTCAGCGTCGTAAGGATGGGCGCGATAACCGATCGCAGCCACGGCAGACAAAATCTGCGAGAGCTGTACACGACGGCTATCCCACCTTACCCGTGCACGATGCGTCGTATAGTTGATGCTGGCTTCCAACACCCCAGGCAGACGCATCAGTTGGCGCTCGTTGAGCCAGATACATGCCGCGCAGCTGATGCCCTCCAGAATCAGCGCTGCTTCCCGCACCTCATCAGGCTCGATCTTGACGAAGCTGGCCTGCAGCTCAGGCGCATCGTAAAGCTGCATCTGCTGCAAAAGCTCATCGGGTAAAGGTGATGCGCGATCAGCCGGTTTCTCACGTTGCTCGTAATAGCTGGCCAAGCCCGATTGAATAATGGTCTGGGCCACAGCCTGACAACCCGCGCAGCAATTGGCACGGGCTTCCTGGCGATAGATGACGGGGTATCGGGGTGGGTTGAGATCGGCTTGGGCAACCGTCTCGCCACAGTGAAAGCAGGACTCGGCAGACATATTCGTATTCTACCGCTCACCAACTCAATCACCCGGTTTATCGAAACCAAGGTTGACCGCTTCATGTCAACGCTATGCTAGCTGGCTGATCTAGCCACGCTTTGCCACATAATCTGCTTGGAAGCGCGCCACAAGCTCATCCTCGCAAACCATCTCTACTTTTACTGCCAACCGCGCCAACCCACGCCTTTCAAACTGGCGCAGGAAACGCTGTAACGCTTCAGGCTCCTGTGGCTGAGATATGGCGGAGAAAGCAGACCGTACCGGTAATAGATAGTCAGTCTCCCCATGCTGGATCACGATCTCGGCTTCTGCACCCAAGCCGGCCAAGTCAAGCAGACGCTGGGTTTCAACCCAACCTGCCAGCGTGGCCAGGGTAGCCAGACTACCGCCAAACACAGTGCCTTTATCATTCACATTAGGGGCCAGTGGCGCAGTGAGGCGAACCCTACCGTCATCGATGATTTGAGCACTTACCTGCATCGCCCGTGAAAGCGGAATATTGTTATACAGCAGGGCTTGCCAGTCTTTTTGCATTGACAGTTCCATCCCCCATTCGTGACTTTGAACGGCCTATGAACCCTGACTACAGCTGCTCGTAACAGATAATGAAAAAAGGCGCGCTGTTGGCACGCCTTTTTAGGTTACTGCTTTGGCACCGGATAACGCGGCGGCAGCAACAGCGCTGGCAACTCGCGCACCACCTCCCGAGTACGATGAAAGTGATGGATGTTGCCAACCACGCGCCCACCCAAAACAGCCTCACTACTACGCCGACGGCCTTCCACCAATGGTGTTTCCACCTGTTCAATCACACGCCGACCGGTTTCGCGATGTGCACGCGGTTCACGCGCGGCTCTAGGCTCATACGATTCACGGTATTCATGCGATGTACCTTGGCTGCGGTCACGGCTTCGCCCGTAGTCCACTACGCCCGGCACTTCGGTCAATGCCAAAGGCTTGTTGGTCAGCTTACGCACCAACCCTAGTGCCTTGTCCTCTTCCGGGCTGACCAGGGAAATAGCAATGCCTGTTGCGCCGGCACGACCAGTACGGCCAATACGGTGGACATAATCCTCCGGATTTGTCGGCATTTCGAAATTCACCACGAAAGGCAATTCCGATACATCAAGACCACGTGCAGCCACATCGGTCGCGACCAAAACACGCAGCGTGCCTTCCTTGAATGCCGCCAGCGTTTCAAGGCGCGACTGTTGGCTACGATCGCCATGGATAGCTTCGCAATTAAACCCATCGCGCTTGAGTTCACGCGCCAAACGCTCGGCCATCAACTTGGTGCGGGTGAAGACGATCACCTGGGGCATATCGTGATGGCGAATCAAATGCGCCAACACACGGCGTTTATTGCCTACCTCCGCCTGGTGAATATGCTGTTCAACCGACTCATTGGTAGCGTTACGTCGGGCAACCTCAATGGTCTCGGGCGTACGCATGAAGTCTTCTGCCAGTTTTTTGATTTCCGGCGCAAAGGTGGCAGAAAACAGCAAGGTCTGCCGGCCCGCAGGCAACAAGCTCAGTATCTTGCGGATGTCCAGAATGAAGCCCATGTCCAACATACGGTCGGCTTCATCAAGCACCAGCATCTCGACCTGGGATAGATTGATCGTGTTGTTCTGCACATGGTCGAGCAGTCGGCCAGGAGTCGCGACCACAACCTCCGCACCCTTGCGAAGAATTTCGATCTGCGGCTTCATATCCACCCCACCAAATACGGCAACCGCGCGCAGTGGCAGGTATTTGCTGTAGGTCACCACGCTATCATAGACCTGGTCGCACAATTCCCGCGTCGGCGTCAGAATCAACGCACGCACCGGGTGACGGGCAGGTGAAGCGCTGGTGTTGGCATAGGGTTGCAGCTTATGCAGCAGCGGCAAAGTGAAAGCAGCCGTCTTGCCGGTGCCTGTCTGGGCACCAGCCATCACATCACGACCGGACAAAACAACGGGTATAGCGCGGGCCTGCACCGGCGTTGGATCGGTATAGCCTGAATCAAGTACAGCGCGCAGGATCTCGGCATGCAAACCGAGGCTGTCGAAAGACATGCGGGTGATTCTCCAAGACAAAAACGGGCGTAGTCGCCCGTGAGGTTCGCACTATACGCCGGAAGGCCAATACTGCAAACCTAAGCTGCGAATTTCAAAGGATATTCCCTTTCAAAACGGCGGTTGCACCACGCTCCGGTAAAATGCCGGCTTTATGCCCTTTTCCTTGCCCACTATGTTCAATGCTGCGCCAAACCACCTTTTGACCCTACGCGATCTACTTCGTTTTGCGGTATCGCGTTTTAATGAGGCCGGCCTTTTTTTTGGCCATGGCAATACTGACGCCTGGAATGAGGCTGTTTATCTGGTTCTACACCGTCTTAACCTGCCGCTTGATCAACTTGAGCCTTTCCTTGATGCCCGACTGATTCCCGTTGAAATAAAGCAGGTGCTGGAGCTGATCGAAGCGCGGGTTACCACGCGCAAACCTGCCGCATATCTCACCAACGAAGCGTGGCTTGGCGCTTACCGCTTTTATGTGGACGAGCGCGTGATCGTGCCACGTTCGTTTATCGCCGAACTGCTGCCAGAAGCGCTTGAGCCCTGGATTGAATACCCAGAGCTCATACATAGCGCGCTTGACCTTTGCACAGGTTCCGGTTGCCTGGCGATTCTATTGGCTGAGCACTACCCCGATGCCGAAGTCGACGCGATCGATCTTTCTCCTGAAGCACTGGAAGTTGCCGCAATCAATGTAGCCGAATACGGTCTTGAAACACGCGTACAGCTGGTGGAATCAAATCTGCTCGAAGCCGTGGAAGGAAAAACCTACGACCTGATTGTTTCCAATCCACCTTATGTCGATGCGCCCTCTGTCGCCATGCTGCCCGACGAATACTTGCACGAACCCGAACTGGCGTTAGGCAGCGGCGAGGACGGCCTGGACGCTACCCGGTTGATCATCGAAAACGCCAGCCGCTTCCTGACCCCGCACGGCATACTGGTTGTAGAAATTGGCCACAACCGTGAGGTACTGGAACCCCAGTACCCTGAACTGGCGTTTACCTGGCTGGAAACCAGCAACGGTGATGGGTTTGTTTTCCTGCTCACGCGTGAGCAATTGATCGATGCGGGTCTTTGAAAAACGCTACCGGCAATCAGAAGCGGGGCAATTGCCCCGCCTTCTTTACAATCAAAGTCCTAATCAGCAAGATCGTAAGCAGACTCTTAGTGCCCTGCAAAATCACAGACAGTGAAAAGCGGAATCCCCTGCTGCTGAACCAGCTTGGAACCGCCCAGTTCCGGCAGGTCGACAATCGCAGCAGCTTCAATCACCTCACCACCCAGTTTGCGTACCAACTTGGCTGCCGCGATCATCGTGCCGCCCGTGGCGACCAAGTCGTCGATCAACAATACGCGCTGACCTGGCTTGATAGCATCGGAATGCAACTCCACCGTTGCCGACCCATACTCGAGCTCGTACTCCTCAGCCACGGTATGGAATGGCAACTTGCCTTTTTTACGCACCGGCACAAAACCACGGTTCAGCTCATACGCAATTACTGAACCCAGAATAAAGCCGCGTGCATCTACTCCAGCCACCACGTCAATCTGCTGATCCATATAGCGATGTACAAAGCAGTCTACCAACACCCTGAAGCTTTTGGGGTCTTGCAGCAGCGGTGTGATATCACGGAACTGCACCCCTGGCTGCGGCCAATCCGGCACAGTACGAATGCGATCACGGATATAGGCGGTAGGATCAAGCTGCATGGTGCAATCTTCCAAAGCAAAGGGGCAAAGGCACTCCGCCAACACTTAAGCGACAGTGTGCAACAAAGCAGAAGCAGGTTTGGTTCAGGCAGAACCTATTCGATACGCCAAGCGAGCGCACCTGGTTTATGCCAACCCACCAGCTGGCGTAGCGCGCTCGCAACAACGTCGAGAACAATCGGTTAGAACATGGCGAACTTCATCACCCACAACGCCGCAATCACCACCACGGCTGGCGACAAATCCTTGAAGCGGCCGGATAGCAGTTTCAAACCCGCATAGCTGATAAAACCAAATGCAATGCCATCGGCAATCGAGAAGGTAAAGGGCATAGCCACGGCTGTGATCACGGCTGGGGCCGATTCAGTCAGGTCATCCCAATTAATTTCAGCGAGGCCACGTGCCATCAGCACTGCCACATAGCACAAGGCAGGTGCCGTGGCATAAGCCGGTACCGCGCCCGCCAATGGGGACAGGAACAAGGCGACCAAGAACAGAATCGCCACCACCACAGCCGTCAAACCTGTACGACCACCTACTGCCGTACCCGCAGCTGATTCCACATAAGCGGTACAACTTGACGTACCCAATGCAGCGCCCGCCACAATCGCCGTCGAGTCGGCCATCAGCGCACGCTTCAGCCGCGGCAGCTTGCCGTTGCTATCGAGCAGACCTGCCCGGTGCGATACCCCTACAAGCGTACCGGTCGTATCAAACAGGTCCACAAAGAAGAACACAAACACCACGCCTACCAAGCTGGCACTCAATGCCCCTTGCAGGTCCATCTGCATAAAAGTGGGAGCAATGCTAGGCGGTGCGGAAAACACGCCCTTGAACTCTTGGTAACCCAATAGAACAGCCAATACTGTCACCGCCATCACACCGATGATCACGCCACCCGTTACCTTGCGGTACTCCAAAGCAAGAATCAGCAGAAAGCCCAAGATCGCCAGCACAACCTTAGGGTCGTGCACATTGCCCAGCGTCACGAGCGTAGCGGGGTGCGCCACCACAATACCGGCATTCTTCAGGGCGATAATGGCCAGGAACAAGCCTACCCCTGCCGAAATGGCAAGCTTAAGAGAATGCGGAATGGCGTTAACCATGGCTTCCCGCACCTTGAATAGGCTGATAACCAAAAAGATGATGCCGGACAGAAACACCGCCCCGAGCGCCACTTGCCAGCTTACCCCCATCCCCTTCACCACGCTGAACGTGAAATAGGCATTCAGGCCCATACCCGGCGCGAGCGCAATCGGGTAATTCGCAACCAACCCCATAACAGCGGAACCCAGCGCAGCGGCAAGGCAGGTTGCGACAAACACGGCGTTAAAGTCCATGCCGGTTTCAGAAAGAATGGCCGGGTTGACGAAGATGATGTAGGCCATCGTGAGAAACGTGGTAAAGCCGGCCAGCACCTCGGTTTTTACATCGGTGCCGTGCTCACGCAATTTGAATAGCGCTTCGAGCATGGATAAATCCCCTGAGCATTATGGAATTGAGTAGGTAGGAAAGCGGTAAAGCAGGTATGCAGAAGCCCGTTGTAGGCCGGGCTAATAAATCAGTGGGTACGCAGCGCGGCTACCAAGCCGTCCGCAGCGTCTTCAATCAAGTCCAGAACCCGCTCAAAGCCAGCATCACCACCGTAATAAGGGTCTGGTACTTCGCCATTCGGGTCGAGTTGTCCATAGCTCAGGAACAGCTTTAGCTTATGCTGGTACTGTGGCGGACAATTGCGCAGCAACGCGGAGAGGTTCTCGCTGTCCATCGCCAAAATCAGATCAAAACGGCAAAAATCCGCGCCATCTACCTGGCGGCCACGAATGCGGGACAAATCGTAACCACGGCGTAATGCATGCTTCTGAGAACGTTTATCTGGCGAATCGCCTACGTGGTAGGCATGCGTGCCGGCAGAATCGATATCCACCTGCAAGCCCGCGATAGCTGCCCGTTCACGGAATACGCCCTCAGCAGTGGGCGAACGGCAGATGTTGCCCATGCAAACGAACAGAACGGAATGTGCTTTCTGGTCAATCATCCACTTACGCTATTTCATGGGCCTCGAAGGGCGCGAAATGTACCACTGTGGCGCAACAGAATCAAATAGTTAGAATCTTTTTATGATTCTGCTGGGCAACCCCGGCCAAAAGCCTGCGAGGTACATTGCCAGATATAAGGCACAGCGTTCAAGAGGGTATAAAAGAAGTGTTCATCTAAGATGTTTAGTCCCACAGTGTGCTGGTCTAATTTATAGCCAGCGCGGCCGGCTTACCCCCCCTACTTTCTCTGCTTTGCCAAAATAGCGTCGTATCGCCCGGATTTTCTCAACCGCTCAAAGGCAGCCCTGAAAGCCAACACCGTCGTATCGTCAGTAGCCTTACTGAAACCCATATATTCATCGAATGGTTTATCTAATGTGACAACCGACTCAACATCCGAAAAGCTGCGGCCGATCTTATTTAATTCTTCTGCCAACACGAAATCATTCGAGCAGATCAAATCAAAACGACCAGCAACGAATTTTTTTACATTCGTCTCTTCATTTACAGCTTGATCAAGCTGCTTGCCTTGCTCAAAACCAGCATCTAACAATAATTTTTCAGAGGCATAACCCAATACCACGCCCGTTCTATAATTACGAGCCTCGTCTAATGGCATAGATGAAATATCGTTTCTATTCTTTAATTTATAAAGACGGACACGTACATTCAGTATCGGCCCAATCCATTTAAACAAATTCTCCCGATCGGCAGTTCGGGACATAGTGAAGACCAGAATATTGGGTTTATCCGACAAACCCATGCTATATGCCCGCTGCCAGGGTAAAAATTGAATTTGCCCGGACAAGCCACTTTCTTTGAACAATGCATTCAAGACATCGACAGCAATGCCGGCAGGTTGATTTTTTTCCAAATAGATAAATGGCGGGTAAGAATCAGTAACAGCCTGGATCGGATCAGCGATACAACTGTAACTTAGAAGAAGTGCAATGAATACCTTAAATAACCCATTCCCCACACTTTGCACTCCAACGGGGCTCTGTTGCATAACCCCAGTTCATCCAAGCTTGACAGCGTTTGTAGGCTAGTCGGATGAAGCCACCGAAGCCCCGCTACCGCACGACGAACTGGTCTGAGTACAACCGTAGCCTGGAGGCCAGGGGCGACCTGACCATCTGGTTCTCGCCGGAGGTGGCCTGGCACAGCAACGAGCGGGAAGGTCAGGCAGGCGCACCGACGCGCTACAGCGACCAGGCCATCCAAATCATGCTGACGCTGAAAGTATTGTTCCAGCAGGGCTTGCGCCAAGTCCGTGGCCTCACCCGCAACCTGATGCGCCTGCTGGTTCTGGATTGGATGGTACCGTGTTTCAGCACGGTTAGTCGGCGCCAAGCTACGTTGGCCGTACAGATTCCGGTGCGGCGCCGTGGCGAACCGCTGCACCTGCTGGTGGACAGTACCGGCATCAAGATTCACGGTGAGGGCGAGTGGAAGGTCAAGAAACATGGTCCGGAATACCGGCGAGGCTGGCGCAAGGTGCACCTGGCGATCGATGCCCATACACAGGAAATTCAAGCGGTTGAAGTGACAGACCAGCGTCAGGCGGATGGGCCACAGGTCGAGGAACTGCTGTCGCAACTGCCAGCCGAGACGACGCTAGGCAGTCTGAGTGGGGACGGTGCTTATGACAGCCGGCGGGTATATCGCGCGGTGCATGCGCGCGGCGCTGAACTGGTGGTGCCGCCGCGTCGAGACGGGCAGCCGTGGTCAGATCAGACAGCTTGGGCGAGTAGCCGCAACGACAAGCTGGCGGCGATCAAGCGGTTGGGGCGGGGAATCTGGAAGCGCTGGAGCGGCTACCATAGGCGAAGTTTGGTAGAAACTGCGATGCATCGTTTCAAGCGACTGGGCGAACGGCTGTTGGCGCGTCGACCAGAACGGCAAGTTGCCGAAGTTCATGTGCGCTGCGCAATCCTGAATCGCTTCGTCCAGTTGGGGATGCCCAACACAGTCGCTCACGCCTGAAATCCGCCTGGAGTTGGGGTGGATCGTCCTCAAAATGTGTTATGCAACAAAGCCCTCCAACGGAGCCCCCCGAAGAATTCAACATTTCTATTTAATTAATTTAGATGAAAAGCAGAATTTCCGCAAGCAACAGGCCCAAATGCAGTATCAAGCCCTGCTTGTTACCATAGGTAAATTGACCCTATTTTTGAATTAGCTCGATGAATCTACATTGCGACATTTCCAATACACTGGGTAATATAAAAACCCCCATGTACTACATGGCGGCTTTTATATTAATAAGTCAACCAGAAACCAGCGCCAACGGCACCAGTATTCAGCCAGCCAATAGATTCTTCTTCAAATCAGGGCTGACAGGCTTGGTACCCAACCAGATTTTTAGTAACGCCTTGGCAAAATCATCACCGGCAATCACATTCTTCAATTGGCCCCGCACAATAATTTGCGTTCCCTTACCAGGAATAAAGTCGAGTGCGATTACATCACCCTTCTTTACCTCCTTGACTGCTTGGAAAATGGCATTCATTTCCTGAATACGGGGTTTAAAGGCTGAAAATTCATCAGGCGTGGAATTTTCTTCCAGTCCTTCAATAAACGAAGCATGAAGGTCGTCTGCGGCCACATCACGCAACATGGTGATTTGCATACGGCGTGCGGTAGGCGCATTAATCACTACGTTTGCATCCGTCGTCTTCTGAGCGGTATAGAGGGCACCGACATAGACCTTTGCAATCATGTATTTGACCCGGACGCCGCCACCATTGAGCACCAGATCATTCCCGCCGATCTTCAAGGTATCGTCCAACTTTACGCCGCCGATCTCGGCCGCACCAACGACCATACTGGCCGACATCAGCAGTACTGCTACCGCTTTTTTCATCCTGTGTCTCCGTTTCTAGGTTATTGGTAAATATCGTGTGAATTCCGATCGAATCATAATCGAAGCCTGCGAAAGGCCAAAAGGTCGGAGAGCATGAGCCCTACCGACCTTTTCAGCTTGCAGCTTTGAATCCGGCAAGTTCTGAACCCGACATACGCAATGCGCCTGTATGGGGGAACTTGCCATCAATACGCTTCAACGTGGCTGCGCTTCTGATTACATGGACTGGATAATACCCGCGGCACCCATACCGGTACCGATACACATCGTCACCATGCCGTACTTGCCTTGCTGACCATGACGACGCATACCATGCACCAACGTCGCGGTACGGATTGCGCCCGTAGCACCCAACGGGTGACCCAAGGCGATCGCCCCACCTAACGGATTAACCTTGCTGGTATCCAGCGCCAGATCACGAATCACAGCCAATGCCTGGGCGGCAAACGCCTCGTTCAGCTCCATCCAGCTGATGTCGTCCAACTTCAGGCCAGCAACCTTCAATGCGGCAGGAATGGCTTCCTTCGGACCAATACCCATGATTTCGGGTGGTACACCTTTCACAGCAAAGCCAACATAGCGCGCCAACGGCACAAGGTTGAACTGTTTGAGTATCTTCTCGGAAACAATCACCACGGCAGCTGCACCATCAGACATCTGCGAAGAGTTACCGGCCGTTACCGAACCTTTGGCAGCGAATACGGTCTTGAGCTTGGCCAAGCCTTCCATATTGGTGCCGGCACGTGGGCCTTCATCGGTATCGAGTATCTTCTTGACGATCTCAACCTCACCAGTACTCAGGTTCGGCGTGCGGTAAATCGCCTCGATCGGGCTGATCTCCTGCTTGAACTCGCCACCTTCGATGGCGGCAATGGCACGGCGGTTAGATTCGACCGCAAATGCATCCTGGTCTTCACGCGAAACGCCCCACTGCTCGGCAACCTTTTCCGCAGTCAGACCCATGCCATAGGCGATACCAATATTTTCGTCCTTGGCGAAAATCTCCGGGTTCAGGGCAATCTTGTTACCCATCATCGGCACCAGGGACATCGATTCCGCGCCGCCAGCGATCACCACATCGGCTTCACCCATGCGGATACGGTCGGCAGCGATCTGCACAGCGTTGATGCCCGAGGAACAATAGCGGTTGATGGTCAGCCCACCCGTGGTATGCGGCAAACCCGCCAGCAGCGCCGAAATACGGGCCATGTTCAGGCCCTGCTCGGCTTCGGGGAATGCGCAGCCTGCAATGACATCTTCCACCAGGGAAGGGTCGAGCGCCGGCACCTGCGCCATCGCTTCGCGGATAGCGTGCGCCAGCATGTCATCGGGGCGGACGAAACGCATCATGCCGCGCGGGGCTTTACCTACCGGGGTGCGGGTCACCGCAACGATATAGGCTTCTTGTACTTGCTTAGTCATATCTTTTCTCCAAATTCCTGAGGATCACTCTGGAGAGAGGGCTGTATGCGCCAAACGCAGCATGCAGCCACCCTCCCCCGTTTGCACGTGGGAGGATTGGGTTTAGTTACGCAGTGGCTTGTTGTTCTGCAACATGTAGGCGATGCGCTCTTGGGTCTTCTCGTTCTTCAGCAACGACAGGAAGCCCTTACGCTCCAAATCGAGAATCCACTGCTCATCGACCAGGGTACCGGCTTCTACATCACCGCCGGTGATGATGTCGGCGATCAGTGCACCAATATGGTAGTCGTGCTTCGAGATGAAGCCGCCTTCCATCATATTGGTCAGCTGCCCCTTGATTGATGCTGCGCCCGAACGGCCAGCAACCGGGAAACCCTTGACCTTCAAAGGTGCACGATAACCCGACTCAGCCAAGGCAAGGGCTTGCTGCTTGGCAACAAACAGCAGCTCGTACTGGTTGAACACAATCACGTCCGAGTCGCGGAGGAAACCCAGTTCCTTGGCTTCTTCGGCGCTCTTGGCCACGTTGGCTGTGGCGATCGTCATGTAACGATCTTTCAGTGCGGCAAATACGTCACCACGGGCTTCATACGCAGCACGTAGCGCGAACTCCTTGGTGCCACCAGCGCCAGGCAGCAGGCCAACACCCACTTCCACCAGACCCACATAGCTTTCCAGATGCGCCACAACGCGATCGGAATGCAGGCAGACTTCACAACCGCCACCAAACACATAACCACGGGTAGCCGATACCACAGGCACCTGGCTATAGCGCAGACGCATGGTCATAGCCTGGAAGTCGCTCAACATCTTTTCGATGCTGACCCAGTCACCCGCCATGAAGGCAGGCAGCATGGATGACAGATCGGCACCTACCGAGAATGGCTCCTCTGGGTGCCAGATCACCAAACCCTTGAATTGCGCTTCAGCCAGATCCAGGGACTTGTTGATGCCTTCAAGCACAGCTGGGCCAATGGCGTGCGCCTTGCTCAGGAAGGAGACGACCAATACGCCGTCGCCCGTTGTCCAGGCACGCACACCTTCGTTTTCGAATACTGTCTCGCCATAGACCGGCGCAGCTTCACCGACCAGCTGGGCGGGGAACAACTGACGCTGGTAGACATCAAGCTTGGAACGCGGCACCAGGGCGTTCTTGCTGGCGCTATAGGAACCAGCGGGCTCATGCACGCCATCGCGGCTGAATACCCAAGCCGGCAACGGGGTGTTGACGATGGTCTTGCCCGCATCGATGTCGGCCTTGATCCACTCGGCAACTTGCTTCCAGCCAGCGGCCTGCCAGGTCTCGAACGGACCTTCATTCCAGCCGAAGCCCCAGCGGATAGCCAGATCGACATCACGCGCGTTGTCGGCCACGGTATCCAGATGGACCGCGATATAGTGGAACACATCACGGAAACACGCCCACAGGAACTGGGCCTCCGGGTTGCTCGACTCTTTGAGCTTGAGCAGACGCTTGCCCGGATCCTTGATCTTCATCAGTTCCTTGACCGCGTCATCACCCTTCTTGTTGGCTTCCACGTACTGGCCACTGGCCGGATCAAGCACCAGTTTGGTCTTGCCTTCTTTCTTGTAGATGCCGACCTTGGTCTTGGCACCCAGTGATCCTGCATCGATCAGTTTCTGCAGCCACTGCGGCGACTGGAACAGCGCATGCCATGGGTCATTCGGCAGGGTGTCCTGCATGGTCTTGACCACATGGGCGAATGTATCGAGGCCCACCACGTCGGCAGTACGGAATGTGGCGGACTTGGGACGACCAAGGCGAGGGCCGGTCAGGTCATCGACAATATCAAAGCGAATGCCGAATTTTTCGGCGTTGTGGATAGCTGCCAGCATCGAATAGACGCCGATACGGTTTGCAACAAAGTTTGGCGTGTCTTTGGCACGTACCACGCCCTTGCCCAGTGTCGTCGCCAGGAAGCCTTCCAGTTGGTCCAACATCAGCGCATCGGACGTCACGCAAGGGATGATTTCCACCAAGTGCATGTAGCGTGGCGGGTTAAAGAAGTGAATACCGCAAAAGCGCGAACGCATCGATGCAGGGCAACCTTCCGCCAGCTTGTTGATGCTGAGGCCGGACGTGTTGGTTGCGAAAATCGTGTTGGCGCCTAAATGCGGCGCAACCTTTTCATACAAACCCAGTTTCCAGTCCATACGCTCGGCAATCGCCTCAATCACCAGGTCGCAATCCTTCAGGAGGTGCAGGTGCTCATCGTAGTTGGCAGGGGTGATGAAATCGGCACGTCCCTTGGAAGCCAGTGGCGCAGGGTTCTGCTTTTTCAGTGCGTCAATCGCCTTGAGGGCGATACCGCTCTTAGGGCCTTCCTTGGCCGGCAAGTCGAACAGGATAGCTTCAACATTGGCGTTAGCCAGGTGAGCAGCGATCTGCGCACCCATCACACCGGCGCCAAGCACGGCTACCTTGCGGACGATGAATTTGGATTGGGACATGGTGTTCCTCGATGTAGGGAGTCGATCGGGGCTCGCAAAATTCAACCACGAGAGAAATCAGTCTAGACACTAATGCAAACGTTCGTTTTATTCAAGCGCTTGCTCGACAAGATGGCTATATGTGGCGATTGAATTTTCCCAGCCGGCCTATACCGTCTGATTTATCAAACAAAACGAAACCAGCGCGAGCATACACCCGCGCTGGCCAAATTTAACGCCAATATCACTTAAAACATGTTCACGATCGGTCGCGAGCAGCTGTCAGCAGGGTGAAGCGCAGCGCAGAAACCGGAATGTACTTTGGTACATGAGGCTTTCGAGCAGTACATACCCTGATCACAACTGTGCAGTAAGATCATGACCAGGTTCTTAGAAACGATAGTTGGCTTGCAATCCTACCAAGTGCGCAGTGCTCTTGAAGTCGACTGTACCAGATGTATAACTCGATACACAGTTGACTGCACCAGCCGGTAAGGCAGCTGGGTTGGTACCGCCACAATAACCATTCACATTGGCAGAAGCCTTCTTGATGTGGATGTAGGTGTAAGCAAAGTCGAAAGCCAGGTCGTTCGTCGCAGCCCACTTAGCACCAACGGATAGCCAAGTACGGTCACTGTCGGGCAATGTGCTCAGGCGGTCGTTCGCGCTCGGCACCGGTGACTTGTCGCGTGCCAGACCCATACGCAATTGCAGCGGATCGGTGATCTGATAACTTGCACCAACAGCAATCTTGGTCGTGTTCTTCCAGTTCGAATTCAGCCGAGTGAAGTTGGTGGTTTGATTGGGGTTGATTGTTCTCTTAGGCGCTGCATATTCCACATCAGCCTGGGTGAAGCTGGAATGATTGGTGCGGCTGACATCAGCATACAGACGGGTCTGCGGATTGAGCTGATGCATGATATGGAACGAATAGCTGGCAGGTGTCGAGACCTTCACCTTGGCGGCGGAGTCGATGTATCCCAGGGTGTTCTCGATAATACTCGTCGCATTCGGGAAAACTGCCGGATCTGAAGCCGGCATCGTCCAGTCAGCATCGCCTGTCAGCTCATGCTTAACCTTGGAACGGTAGTTGAAACCGACGCGGGTGCTATCTGTGACATCCCACAACGCACCGAAATTAAAACCAAATCCCCAATCATTGCCTTTAACTTCAGCAAAGCCATCCAGCGGTCCCTTACCGTCCTGAGCCAAAGCTGCACCAGCAGCAGCCAACAGGGTTTGACCCTGAGGGGTGGCAGCGCCACCAGCGGCGGTAGCCTGTAAGGAATAAACACGAGCCAATGCCGCAGCGAAGTTGGCAGACTGACGCAACTCAGCATGCGCATATTGGGCAACCAAGCCCATACCCACCGACACCTTAGGGGTCAGCTTGAAAGCAACCGTTGGATTAAATGCAATGACCTCCAACTTGGTCTGATTGATGTTGTAGCGCAAGACCGAATCACGCTTGTAGTCGGTCCCTGAGCCGAAAGGCACATAGACGCCCAGACCCAATGCCATCCGCTCGTTCACACGCTTGGAGGCATACATATGCGGCGCAACAGCCATGTCGCCGATGCTGTCATCGGTCGAACCTGCAATAGGGTTGCCATTCAAGGTGGTGGCTTGTTGGTTTTTTGCTTTAATACTCGGGGAGACAATGTTCAAGGTACCCGAGAACTGTGTGCCTTCCAGATACATCAAACCGGCAGGGTTATAAGAAATCGTACTGGCATCCGCAGCCTCTGCAGTACTGGCATTCGCCGTCGCTTGATTCGATGCAGACTGGCTGCTGAACTGGAAACCAGAGGCGTAAGCCTGTTGTGCTAAGGCTGCGCTCACCAGCAGCGTCGTAACACGCAGTGCGTACTTGTTCATTAATATGTCCCTGTTATTTGTAGAAAGAAAGCTCGACTCAGCCTCTCAAGCGCTAGACTGAACTTGTGCGAGAATAACACAGTGCCTAGAGTAAACAGTCAAAAATAGGGACAACAGTAGGTCTAGCCACAGCTTGACGACTTTTTTGTCACACTGCATAGCCAGTGCCCAATAAAAAACCCCAGTCTAGACTGGGGTTTTTTATTTTGCTTAGAACCTGTTAGTAGGATCGTAAGCAAGTTCCTACAAATCAAACCGGTTCTCGATGACTGATCTCGGTGTCATGCTTGTCCAGCATCTTGTCGAAATCATCCACCATGATCACCTCACGCTTGAGGCGACGGGCACGGGTAACGATATCGAACTCTGCCTGAGTAATAAGACTAGTTTGCAGCGCCTCATCCAAGCGACCCTTGGCGTTCAGGGCCTTCAACTTACCGTCACGCTGAGCGCGCCGCAACTTGCCTTCCGTGCTTTCTGCTTCGATGTGCGCATTCAAAGCATGGTTCAGAACACCAACCGCATCCGTTTCGTCTTGAGGAATGAACACATCCCGCGTCAACCTGTCACGCGATGCGCCAGGCTGCATCAACAAACGGGCAATCTTGGTACCGAGCCGATCGCGTGGTGTTGTGAAGTGCCGCCCCAGCGGGAAGATGATCCAACCAAGAATAAAGGCCAGTGGACGATTGGGCAGATTGGCCAGGAAGCCCGTCATTGCCTCTTGTGCATCATGCAAGGCTTGCAGCACCGACCACTTCAACAGCGGCAAATCTTCCTTGGGGCTGCCATCATCAGCAAAGCGCTTTAGCGATGCGGTAGCAATATAAAGGTTGGACAGCACATCACCCAATCGGGCAGATATCTTCTCGCGGAACTTGAGCGAACCACCCATGCTGAACATTGCCATGTCCGACGCCAGAGCAAACGCAGCGGACAAGCGCTCAACATCCTTATAGTACTGGGCAATATCGCCACCAACTGGCGCCGAGGCAATCTTGGAAGCTGTCAAACCAAGTACAAAGCTACGAATCGCATTGTCGAATACGAAACCGACGTGACCAGAGAAGGCCTTATCGAACTCGACTTCGTCATTGGCCATCGCCGCCTTCATCTCACGCAAGACGAAAGGATGGCAACGGATCGCGCCCTGACCATAAATGATCATCGAACGAGTCAGGATATTGGCGCCTTCCACTGTAATGCCCACCGGGATGGTCTGATAGGCATTGCCCAAGTAGTTACGCGGGCCGAGCACCACCGCTTTGCCGCCGTGGATATCCATAGCGTCGTTCAACACTTTACGCATACGTTCGGTGTTGTGGTACTTGAGGATGGCTGAAATCACCGAGGGCTTTTCACCACTATCCAAGCCCGACAACGCCAGGCGCTGGGCAGAATCCATCTGGTAGGTGTAGCCACCGATGCGGGCCAGCGCCTCATCAACCCCTTCAAACTTACCGATCGACAAGCCGAACTGCTCACGGACCCGGGCATAGGCACCGGTAACGAAGCTGGCAAACTTGCCTGATGCGACCGACATGGCCGGCAGAGAAATAGCACGGCCTACCGACAAGCATTCGACCAGCATGCGCCAACCTTGGCCCACATAATCCTTGCCGCCAATCACCCATTCCAACGGAATGAAGACATCCTTACCCATGGTCGGGCCATTCATGAATACCGAACCGGGTGGGCTGTGGCGGCGACCGATTTGTACGCCTCCGTGCTCGGCTGGAATCAACGCACAGGTGATGCCGATATCTTCCTTGCCACCGAGCAGCTTTTCAGGGTCATACAACTTGAAAGCCAAACCAAGGATGGTTGCAACAGGCGCCAGCGTAATCCAACGCTTTTCCCAATTCAGACGGATACCGATCACATCTTCATGGCGTTGACCGGTACGCGGATCCGTGTAAGAACCACGGGTCACAACACCGAAATCAGGGATAGCACCGGCATCCGACCCTGCATAGGGACTGGTCAAGGCAAAACAGGGAATTTCCAGACCCTTGGCCAGACGCGGCAGGTAGTAATCCTTTTGCGCTTCCGTACCATAGTGCTGTAACAATTCTCCCGGTCCGAGTGAATTCGGCACCATCACAGTAACCGCAGCCGAACCACCACGGGTTGCGATCTTGGTCACAATGCGGGCATGGGCATAGTTGGAGAACTCCACGCCACCGTATTTCTTCTTGATGATCATGCCCAAGAAGCCATTGTCCTTGATGAACTGCCACACTTCCGGTGGCAAATCCTTCAGCTCATGGACAATCTTCCAGTCATCAACCATGCGGCACAGCGTTTCGGTAGGGCCATCCAAAAAAGCCTGTTCCTCCGCACTGAGTTTTGGCGCCGCGTAGTTGTGCAGCTTCTGGTAGTCCGGCTTGCCAGAAAACAGCTCAGCATCCCACCAGACGGTGCCGGCATTAATGGCTTCCTGCTCTGTCTGCGACATTGCCGGCGTGATTTTCTTGAAGATGCCGAAGATCGGCCCGGTAATCAGGGCACGACGTAACGGTGCGAGGTTAAATATCAACGCAACTACACCTGCGCCGATCAGCCAGCCAACGTGGCAGCCATTTGCAAATACCGAATAAGCGATACCGGCCAAAGCCGCAACCGTCCAGGCGATCAGTGGTGCGCGCAAATAGCCCAGCGCCAGAATCGCAAGCACTACGATCAGGATGGTGAGTGCCATGAGGTCTTCCTTCCCAGGGTTAATTCCGATTCACATCGGGAGAAACGCCCTCTTTGACAGCTGGGGCAGTTAAACCCGCCACCACAAAGGGCACAAGATAAGTTGCAATCAAGCGCGGGTCGCGCGCATTGACAACAGGATCACTAACAAACAGACGCAGGATGTTGTTACCTGCGAAAGCATTGAATATGGCCGAAAAAGCAAAGTTCAGCCGCCATTGCAGCTCAATCCGGTCGATATGCGGCAGTGCTTTGGCCGTCGCACTGGCATAACGCCCAACCAACTCTTCATAGTGACGAGGCAGGCTTTCGCGCAGTACAGGGTGGGTTTCGATAAAAGTCCGACTCAACAAGCGCACAAAGATCACGCCGCCCCGCTTGGGGTCATGGGCGATATCAAGCGCTGCATCCATAAACGCGTGAATGATGGCGTCCACCGAAAGTGCAGCACCTTTGGCTGCCTGTTCGAGCTTTTCCAAGCTTTGTACTGCTAGTTGAGTAAGCGGCGTCAGCCGACGCGTGAATACACCCTGAAACAACGCATCTTTACTACCAAAGTGGTAATTGACCGCAGCTAGATTGACCTCGGCACGCTGCGTAATCATGCGCATGGAAGTGGCTTCAAAACCGTGTTCGACAAAAAGAACCTCTGCCGCATCGAGGATGCGTGTCGCAGTATCTGTTTGCCTTACTTCACCCGTTCCGTTCATCTGCTCCGCCAAGCCCGTCTTTAGATAGTTGTCCCTAATATGCATTGCATAAGAGCCCGTCTACGATCTTATTGCGCAGTCACAAAGGTCAGCTGTGCCCGCATAACCCACCTTCAAAAGAGCTGTTACAGCTTCACACCAAAAGTGCCGCTTCATGCGTCAAAGTGCATTTCTTGCCCCTCTCAGCACCGCCATACCCACCCACAACGACTTACAGGCAATCAGCGAACAGACTCCAGGGCGTGTTTAACCTGAAGCATAGTCGATTCAGTCAAACGGTTGTTTGAAACATACGTCCCAATGAATATTTAGTCAAGCAAGCGCTCGATTATCCGATGTAATGCATATGCTCTAACACAGAATTTTCAGCACTTAAATAGTGCAAACCCTGTATTGATCAGTCTTTCCCAAATAGACCAATGACATATAAATGCAATGTTTGCCTATTTCTATCAGCAAGTTGTATTCACACGACAAATTTAGAGCAACCGCTCAATAGTCTTCACATCGCGTTATGATCGCCACTCGCTCAAGTAGTGATCGAACCAATACTTGGGTAACGAAGAGATGCATTCATCTCGAAACCCCATCGGGCCAAACCTGTGCGCCGCCTATTGAGAAGACGGGTAACAGGCATGGATCGTGGGATCCCATCAAGCATGAGGAGACACAATGAAAATCAAAACCCTGCTAGTTGGTACCCTGTTGTTGTCATCATGGGCCCACGCCGCAGATGCGGCCGATGTTCGACCCGATCCAGCCTTGGACCATTACCTGTCCCCACACGGTCCCGCCTCTGTAGAAACACTGCAAAAACTAAACAGGCGGTCGAAAAGGTCAGTTAGCTCAGACGCCTTGCCATCGCAGCAGTCAGCCAGCAGCAATACCTACACTTATCTCCGCTGTTTCTATCCGACAGGCTCCCGCCTAAGACCCACGACCAATTACATCTGGGCAACCAACCCTGGGAGCAACGATTACTACCGCGTATACGGGTATTGGCGGTCCGGCCTTCCCGGCAAGAACATGTTCTACAGCGATACCACGCAAGCTGCACTCAAATCGGTATGCGCGCAGACATTACGCCGCCAGGGACTTAATCCAGAAGTCGCCATGTGGGCCGCAGCGGATAACGCGCTGTCGTACAACTACACGGTGTGGACTTTGGATAGCGCAAGCCAGCCTAACCGCATCAATAAGATCGTTGCGTTTGGGGACAGCCTGTCTGACACACAGAACGTCTACAACGCATCGCAATGGCTGCTGCCCAACCGGAACAGCTGGTTCCTCGGCCGATTCTCCAATGGCTACACCTGGGTGGAATACCTCGCCGAAGAACTCAAACTACCCCTATATAACTGGGCCGTGGGTGGCGCAGGTACCGATACTGAAAAAGTTGTGATTTCCGGTGTAACCGATCAAGTGAAATCCTGGAAGGAGTACATGCAGAAAGCGCAGGGCTACAGACCGGAGAACACGCTGTTCACAGTACTTATCGGTGGGAACGACTTTGTTAATTACGATCGCTCGGTCGAGCACGTCATTACAAATCAGACAAAAGCCTTGCAGAACCTGATCGATGCCGGGGCCCGCCATATCCTGCTGCTCAAACTCCCCGATGTATCGCGCGCCCCTATCTTCAAATACAAAGGCAACACTGCCGTCGTGACTCAGAAAGTTGAGGAATACAATCGCCAGCTGGTCCAGCTTGCTTCAGACCTGAATGCGCAGAATGGTGGAAGTCTCGATATCCAACTATTCGATAGCTATTCCTTGTTCAATGACTTGCTGAACAATCCTTCCCGTTATGGGATGACTGACACCACCACGCCTTGTCTGAATATCAATGGAAGCAGCCAAGCCAATTATTTGGGCAATCCAGGGCCAAGAGCTGAGTGCCGTAATCCAGATGCTTATGTGTTCTGGGATGTATTGCACCCCACCACACGTATCCACCAGCTATTGAGCGAGCATATAACCCCATTTGTTCGTTCGCACTTTTCGCTAGCGACGCCCTGATTCAAGAAGTTAGCCAGCAAATAAAAACGGCAGCCTATGGCTGCCGTTTTTATTTGCTCTAGGAACCGATTCAAAATCTTACTGCACAGCAACACACCCTGTTTAAAACGGCTAGCAACAGATCTTGAACAAGTCCTAACGCCGCGCTACTGCATGCAGACCCAGCAAACGCATGTTAATTAGAGATGTCTAATTAACCGCAACTCTATGCAAATGCTCCGACATCTTACTGAACCTAACGTACCGGGCAAGCAAGGCTCTCGGCGGCCGATGCGGTAGATGTTATGGGCACAACCTTTCACCCGACTCCAGGAGCAATCTATGAAAGCCTCTCGCCTGCTACTTAGCACTCTTTTGCTGTCCTGGGTGCACGCCGCAGAAGCAACCAGCACTCAACCCAACTCTATATGGAATAGCGATCTACTTTCGCATGACCCAAATTCTGAAAAGTTGCTACGCAATCTATCCCGTAGATCGGTCAACAACGATGCGGCGCATGCTCAATCATCAACCAGCAATACCTATACGTATCTGCGTTGCTACTACCAGACAGGGACGCTTCTACGTCCCACAACAAATTACGTATGGGCACTTAACCTAGATAGCGATACCAATTACCCGGTGAATGGGTATTGGCAATCCGGCAGTACCACCAGCTGGGAAAATATGTTCTACACCACTACCGCGCAAGAGGCACTGCAGTCTGTATGTGAGCAGACACTCGGCCGTAAGGGGCTCAATCGTAAAGTCGTAATGTGGGCCGCTGCTGATAACGCACTTTCATTCAACTACCGCATCTGGAGCATCGATAGCACCAACCAGCCAAACCGTATCAACAAGATTGTCGCATTTGGCGATAGCCTGTCCGACACGCAACACCTCTACAACACACTGCAGTGGCAATTGCCAAATCGAAATAGTTGGTTCCTCGGTCGCTTCAGCAATGGTTATACCTGGGTGGAATACTTGGCACGGGACTTGAAACTCCCACTGTATAGCTGGGCTATCGCCGGCTCAGGGGCGGGTAATGAAAGCCTCTCGTTTTCAAACGTTATGACCTTAGAGATTCCAGGCATCAAGGATCAGGTGCGGCTTTGGAAAGCACACATGCAAAAAGCGCCCGCCTATAGGCCAGAAAACACGCTTTTCACTTTCTTTGTCGGGGGTAATGACTTTGTCAATTACAACCGCTCGGTCGAGCATGTCGTTACTAATCAAAGAGAGGCTTTGCAGTTACTGATCAATGCAGGCGCTCGCAACATTCTGTTGCTTAAACTCCCAGACATGTCGCGCGCACCTATTTTCAACCGCAAAAATAATGCTGAAGCCGTAGCGAATAAGATTACGATCTACAACGCTCAGCTGGAGGAAATGACAACAGCCCTCAAAATGCAAAATGGTGGGGACTCGAACATTCATATCCAGCTATTCGATGGTTACGCTTGGTTCAACGATGTGTTAAACAATCCCGGGAATCATGGGATGACCAACACAAATACACCCTGCCTTGAAATCACCAGCAGCGATCTAACTGTCTTTTTGGGCAACCCTAGTCCACGTGCAGCGTGTAGCAACCCAGACAGCTTTGTTTTCTGGGATGTCCTGCACCCTACTACCCGCACACACCAGCTATTGAGCGAACGGATAGCACCATTTGTACGGACTCACTTCTCAGTGCCTGCTTACGATCTTACTGTGCAGCCTTGATCAAGGCTTTTGTGCTGCTTTAGGCCCTGCTGATAGCTACTTGCGACAGATCTTTACAGGCTCTCACGGGGTAACGCCCCGAACCAAAAGTGAGTCCTAGTCGGCAGCCTATCGGCATAGGGGCGGCCAGATTACTTGGCCGACCCCTGCCACACCACCCGGCATGCGGGTCCGCACCGGGCGGTTCGAGAAGTTGAGGTTAGGCGAGTCTTGGAACTCCCAGGCGGTCGAAATAGG
>NZ_JBQXDJ010000052.1:0-31153 GCF_052601015.1 Chitinimonas violaceus
TCTAGCATCGCCGACAGGCCGGTTGCTGTCGCCGCGCCAAACGTGCTGAGCAAATAGTCGGTGTACAAATCGAGTTCTTTGTTCTTCATGGCGACAGGTTATCGTATGCACTGCGTAACATCAGTTACTTACTGGACAACCAAAGTTGGCTCAACGGTACATTATCGCGCGCCCCCGCATTCAATGCCGCTAAGCGGGCTTCATAAGCAGCTCTGGTTGACTCTGGCACACCGTGCACCGGCGTTGGTGAATTTGCCGACTGCGAGGCGTTACCTGTGGCTTGCTTGATGAAGTCCTGGCTGGAGAGGTGGCGCAAATTAGTAACATCCTCAATAAATGCACCAGCTTCAGCATTACCAATGTTCGGATATCTGTCGGCAATCCCCGCACGCAACATTGTCCGGTTATCAGTTGTGAAGTTGTTTTCCCGATTGGCTACGTAAGCAGGCATCAACCCCGACAAAGCCGCTGCTGAGGCTTTTACTGTGCCTAACTGTGGCGACACGATGACCGATGCGACTTCCGTCACAGTCTGGTTTTCCACCTCTGCCGCAACACCTGGGCCACCCTTCCGTTGCAGGAAATAGTCACGGGCTGCCAGATAGTCCTGCACCTGATTCTGCAATACCTGCTTTGTCGACTTCTGCGCCTCATCCACATGCCAAGTTTGCATGTGCGCCTGAATCTGCTCAGTAGTTGTTTCGGGTTGTAACAACATCTGCGACAGGATTGCGGCCTTCTCACCTGACATCTTGTCGAGCTGATTCAAAATGCGATCCATCGCATCGTTCACATAAGTGTGCTGGACATTCACGGCAAGCTGGGCAACCGAAGCACCGACAACGATCAAACCACCGCTACTATTGGCACCGCTGCTTTGCAGACCCAGCACCGTCTTAAAAGGCTGGTCACTGTAAATCTGGTCATAGTCGTAAATGGGTTCCAATTGGTTCAGCAACCCACCCAGCATGGCGCCTGCGCTGCCTGGCTTATGGATATCCTGCCCCAAGGCATATACATAGTAGTCAGCCTCCAGCCTCTCCTGTATGTCTTTACCCGGAGCGGTATAGCTGAGTTGCAGGCCAGCCCCTTCTTGTGATGGCTGAATGTCCAGATTATTGACGCTATACAAAGCGTTCTTCGCAACACTGGGCGCATGTTTGAGTTGGTTGCCATCCAACAGAACGGGGCTAGTACTACGCGTAAACCAGATCACCGTGGCTCCCTGATCGCCAGCCCGCTCAACTGCATCAATACCTGCATTTGGGCCATGTACCACTACCGTCTTACCGTTGAACTGTGTAGGGGACGCATCGCTCGCCCGCATGAACTCATCCAGGTCCATCACCTTGCCACGTAATGCTTCCTGGTTATGCAGTCTGATGTTGTCCAAGCGCTTTTCTGCATTGGTCTGCGGTTCATTTCCCTTCCAGATACTGGTATGCGGACCAGCACCTGCGCCCAATACAACCTGCTTGCTATCCAGCACATGGCCATTGTCCAGACTGATGCGGAAGCATCCGTCATCCAACTGTTTGATATCGGCCACCAGGGCTTCCACACGCTCCGCACCTAATGCAACGGCTCGGTCCAGCTGTTGCTGATTACTGGCTGCAAAAGTACCCCTGTCCGCATAACCAGGGTCATAGGCTGGGGCGTATTGTCCCCACTGCCCAATGATTTCAGTCTGGTGATTGATGTCCCCCTTACCGCGGACATTCCCCGTCCACGGGTCTTCTTTGCCAATAATGCTGACTTTGCCCTGAAATGGCGTGGCTGCAACATCACCGGCAAGTTGATCCCGCGACTCAAACCGACTGTTCAGCTCATTGAGCAGATAAGCCACGCTACTACCCACACCAATGAAGGTCACTTCGCGAAGTCGATGCTGGTCCAACGTTCTGACGGAGTCACCAACAGCTTGGCTGGCGATGCTTTGTGTCTGAGCCGTAGTACCGGCAGCCGTTACCGATGACTGAAGATGATGCAATTGATGTCCGATAAGCATGTTTGGTAATCCTCTCTGCATTTGTCTCGTTGGGTACTGCCAGGCCAGTATCTCGAGCCAGGAAGGATTGATCCAATTTATTGTCACGAACAATATGATTGGAAATTGCTATTCATATAGCAGCAGTTTTCACAGCGCATATGTCCATACGTTCATCGAGCATCAACACTCTTCTTACAAGTATTCGCCTTCCATGCCGCATGCAGCAGACGAGGCGAGGTTTGATTGCATGGACCAGAACCGGGGAGCTTACAAATGTCGACCAACCATAAGCAGTCGTCATCAGAAGTGGCTGAATTGGCAGCCAAAGTGCTGAAGCGTAAAACGGCTTCGGCCGTAGCAAAGCAACTGGCAGGGTCTGTGTTGGCCCAATCTTCTAGCAAGAAACAAACGGGAGAGGTAATGGAAGCGGTAGCCTCCTCAGTGCTTAGAAGTAGCAGATACAGCGTGGAAACAAAAAAGCTGGCAGCAAGCGTGTTGTCGCAATCCAGCAAAGGACGTAAAGCCTGAAAGTAGATTCTTGCAAAAAGAATCTCCCCACAGAATCGATGCTTACGGACAAAAATCCTCACCCATCAGAACTATTAGATAGTGACGGATAACTAATACTTTACGTAGCCATGTTTTTTCACAGGTGCTGCGGTACGTATGTCATTCGATTCTGAAAGGATTCATCGTATGCAAAACTCTATTTTGATTTCTTTACTGGTGCTTGGTACTTCAGTAAGCGCATTCGCAACGACGAATGAGCACTGTCCCCAAATCACTTCGATCATTAACCCGCAAGGCATTGTCTATAAGGCACCGGCTAATGATGGTGGTGAGTGGCTGGGAATTGCAGCTGCAGGCATGCAAGGGCATGTCAAACGGTTCAATTCCGCCATCTTCTACCCGGAACGCGATGCCGATACCTCTCGCGGCACCCTTGCCAAATGCTCGTATGAACTGGAACGAGGTATCGTTGACCTACGTTATACCTCTAGAACAAATCAAGAATTGAAAGTGGCGTTACAAGACATAAGCGCTTGGCAAAGAAAAGAAGGGCCTTTCGGGGTTATCTATTTCGAATGCATCAACGAAGCGGCTCAGTCCTGCAAATTTGTTGTGCCGTAGTTATTGATCCATCATCACTTCGTGTGTGCTTGAATACCGGGTTGATAGAAATAACGGGCCGGTATGGTGCGAAACCGATCGGACAGATTGGGATTGTCGAGTTCGATGATGGTACGACGGGTAAGGTCTGCCTGGGACACCGACTTGAACAGGTCATCGCTTTCGAGCAGTGACTGGAAGCTGCCGTCGGCAAAGGCCTTCGTTATGCCGTCGCTGCTTATCGATACTTTAGGACATCCTCGATAGAAGTTACCAGAGATAGGGGGCCGGCAGGCCTGTGAACTTGGGGGAGAACCCCCAGTCGTGGAGACGCGTTTTTTGTGTCCGGTCTCGAATGACGTTGGCCCATAACTTTACATAATAATGATTATGGGAATTAAGGAGTGGCAAGCAATATGGGCTAAACCTGTTGCAAGATAATGAAATTTGATGGCGGCCGGCTTGGTGGTTCAATCAGCCTCTTTCAAAGTCGTAAGCCCGTTGCCGGTGTCGATAGCGCCGGTGTATTTGGGGTGAAGGATCATCAGCGCAACCGTGGGTTGGAGCTGTCGGTGTACGGTGAAGCCACGCCGCGACTCAAGGTGCTGGGCGGTTTGAGCTTGCTCAAGAGCGATGTTGCCAGCAAGGACGCCATCGGCGCGCCACATAGCCAAGCCAATCTGGGTCTGGAGTGGTCGTTGGCACAGTTGCAAGGGTTATCACTGGATGCGCGGGTGATCCACACCAGTTCGCAGTTTGCGGATGCCGCCAACAACCAGAAGGTACCGTCTTGGTCCCGCCTGGATCTGGGTGCCCGTTACGCTGTGCCCATGGGAAATGACACCTTAACCATGCGGGCGCGTGTCAATAACGTGACCAACCGCAACTACTGGGCGTCAGCGGGTGGCTATCCGGGGGCGGGTTATCTCACGGTGGGTGCGCCCCGTACCTTTGTCGTGTCAGCTGCTTTGGATTTCTGATTACTTGCCCACAGATTCCAAAACCGGTTTGACTCATGCTTAGTGCCCGCTCGCTCAGGACATGGTCCTGGCTACATAAATGGACCAGCCTGATTTGCACAGTTTTCATGCTGTTGCTGTGCCTTACCGGTCTGCCGCTGATATTCCACCATGAAATCGGCCATCTGCTGGGCACTGAAGTGGAGCCTGTGAATCTGCCTACCAACACGCTACGTGTCAGCCTGGACAAGGTGATGGAAGTCGCCAAGGCACGGTATCCAGGTAAGGGCGGTATGTTTGTGTCGCAAGCAGAGGACGACGATCGCCTTATCAATGTGAATGTACGCGGCGTCTTTACCGCGTCCAAAGCAGCAGTGAATGTGATGGGAAGTGGTGGGCGTATTGTGAATATCGGGAGCATCAATGCGGAACGTGCTGGTGTACCCAGCGCGACGGGCTACGCGATGACGAAAAGCGCTATCCTTGGTTTAACGCGTGGCATGGCGAGAGACCTTGGCAAGCAAGGCATTACCGTTAACGTGATCCAGCCAGGACCTATCGGAACAGATATAAACCCACCGGACGGCCCCTGGGCAGAAGAAACCATAAAAATGCTTGCTGTGCCGCGCTACGGCCTGACGGAAGAAATCGCAGCGGGCGTCGCCTACTTGGTCTCGCCTGAAGCTGCCTTTGTCACTGGCACCACGTTAACCATTGATGGCGGCTTCTTGAGCTGAAAGTACTGATTTCACTGCAGCAGCGGCCATGGCTGGGTTTTCGAATGGAAACAGATGCCCTCCCTCGACCTCTTGCAAACGGATACCGAAATATCGCTGCATATTCCGCAAGTCGGCCTTACGCACATAGGTTGATCTGCTACCGCCGATAAATGTCGTCGGTACTTTCAATCTGCCCCGGTAGCGCGGGAAGTCATGCGGCAGCCCGCAATAGATGCCATATTCGACCTCTGGGTCGAATTTGAGCATCACACCATGCGCGCTCGACTTGGTACCTGCCTCAACATAGTCACGCAGGCAATCCGGGTCGAAACCGGCAAACATACCCCGGCCCAGAAAGTGTTGGTACGCAGCCTCTGCGCTGGGCCACTCTCGGCGGCGCGTACGCGTACCCCGACCTGGCGTCACCCGGTCGATACACCCCAGGCGCTTACTCAACCACAGCATGCTGGATATCCGACGGCTGAATATGGGTGAGTCAAGCAATACCAGGCTGCGAAACAAATCCGGTCTGCGCAGCGCGCACATGAACGAGATGAAACCACCCAGCGAGTGACCCAAGGCAATCACCGGTTGGTTGTAACGCGATTCAATAAAAGCAATCGACTCCTCAACAAGCTTTGGCCAACAGTCGCTGACTGGATACGCAGGATTGTGTCCCAGCATTTCCAGAAACCCCACGTCGTAGTCATCTTCAAAATGGCGCAGAAACTTCCGGTAGCTGCTGGCCGGGAAGCTGTTCGCATGGGAAAAATGCAAGGCAGGCTTGCTAGGTTGAATAGGCGTCATGTTTTTATATTATTTGATCAACCGCTTGCTTGCCAACCAAGATGGGTATGCAATATAGAAGCCCTGATCGTGACTGCATTAGTAAGATCATGAACACGTTCAAACGTCTGATAGTCCTTCTTATAGCCGGGAAGCCAACTATGATACGAGCCAAGGGATAGAACGGAAGCAAACCGTTGAAAAACCAGGGCAGCCACGCTACCGGAAGCGCTTTGCCACCCACCTCGCCGGGCTGCCTTCGGCCGGGTGTGATCTATACGCTAATCGCGTTGATCTGGCTCGCATGTGCCATTCCCCTAATCTCTATATCTGGCTGGCAATCCATGGTCGCCATGGGCATCAGCCTTGCGCTTGCACTTGCAATTGGTACGCTGATCCTGCGGCGGATAAGGCGGATACAGCGCCAGCAGGCCCAGTCTCTCCAGAACACCGCAACAGTCAAAGGCCTATACGAGGCAATTTGCGGCGCCGCCAGCCACCCTACCCCGCCTACCGACATCTCGCCCATCTACAAACAGACCTGCAACGCGCTGACCCTGACGCCCGGCATCAACCTGGCGGGGGTCGTTCTCGTCGAACCGGATAGCCGATCACTCCATACTGCTCTCCTCCTGGGGCCGAAGCCAGACAGCGACCAGACACCGCTGACTAACCATTTGCTAACGATTACACACGCTATCCTCTTCGCACATGACCAGGAGGTCTGTAACGACCTTAGTAAGAAAACTAACTCGCCAGCACATCAGTCCCTGTTCACCAATACCGGCGTCAATGCCCTAGCCATATTGCCCCTGCACCACGGGGAGACCAATGTGGGTGCACTCGTAGTCGGCAGCCATCAGGCACAGTTTTTCTCTTTAGAACGGACCACCTTGGTGCGCAGACTAGCCGATACAGTTGCTGAAAGATTGCACCAACACCAGTATTTGGCACGGCTTCAGTTGATTAATCGCATGGTCGACCGGGTCAAAGACGGCGTAATCATTACAGACAAAGACACACGCATCCTGGTAGTCAATCCACGGTTCAGCGCCATCACCGGTTACAGCGAGGCGGAAGCGATAGGGCAAAAACCGGCGCTCATCACTTCCGGACGGCATGGTCCAGACTTCTACCAGGCCATGTGGCAACGGTTGAACCAACTAGGCCACTGGCGGGGGGAAATCTGGAACCGCCGCAAGAACGGTGAACTGTACCCAGAATGGCTGACTATCTCAGCGGTATACGATGAAGCAGACAAAGTTGAAAACTACCTGGCCGTCTTCAGCGACTTGAGCGAATGGTTGGAAGCTGAACACAAGATCCGCGAACTTGCCTCGGTGGATTTACTGACCGGACTACTGAATGCCGATGCTTTCCGCAAGCGCGTAACCCTGATGTTGCAAGAAGCCCGTGCTCGCAAGGAGCGAGTAGCGATTGCGGTACTCAACCTCAATCGCCTACGGATTATCAACCAAGTCTATGGGCGGGAAATGGGAGACAGGCTGCTCAGCGAAATCGGGCAACGCATCCAGGCATTGGGGCTGAAAGGCGCACTGCTCAGCAGGCTGGGGGGGGACGAATTCGGTGCTGTCGTACCCGGCATGCGCACACGGGAAGATGTGATGAATATCGCGCGTCGCCTCTCATCCTGCTTCAACGCCCTTTTTACCCTCAATGGCGACACGATACTTATTCGACCCAGCGTTGGCGCGGTCTGCTTCCCCGAGCATGGTGAAGACACCCTTACCGTACTGGCACATGCGACAGCCGCCATGCACCGCTGCAAACTCGAAGGTACGGAAACCGTACGCATCTACACGCCTGATCTTTCCCACGAAGCCAGCGCACCGTTCGAGTTGGAACAGGACCTGCGCCGCGCCATCGACAACAGCGAATTATGGCTGGCCTACCAACCCCAGATAGATATGCATACCGGTGCAGTCATCGGCATGGAGACACTGGTCCGCTGGACTCACCCTACGCTTGGCGGTATCTCACCAGCTAAATTCATCCCGGTCGCCGAAGAATCCGGCCTGATCCTACCCATCGGCGAATGGGTATTGGCGGAAGCCTGCCGCATGGCCGCCGAATGGAACAAAGGACGTGCTCTTCCGCTACGCGTGGCGGTGAATGTCTCAGCAGTACAATTCCAGCGCCAGAACTGGCCCCGACTGGTTGAAAGAATATTGCAGCACTGTGAATTGGCCCCGCACTGCCTGGAGCTGGAAGTAACCGAAAGCGTGGTAATGCACAATATAGACGCTGTTGCTCAACGCCTGCGTGTACTCAAACTACTGGGTGTACAGCTCGCGATTGACGACTTCGGTACCGGTTATTCCTCGCTGGCCTACCTGAAGCGCCTGCCTATCGACCGCCTGAAGATCGACCAAAGCTTTGTACGCGGCCTACCTAGCGACAGTGGCGATACTGCCATATGCCGTGCCATCATCGGGCTTGCCAGCAGCCTGGGATATTCCATCATCGCCGAGGGTGTTGAAACAGCCGACCAGGCCGAATGCCTGTCGAACATGGGATGCGTAGAAGCGCAGGGTTGGCGTTATGCGCGCGCCATGCCAGCTCAGGAATTCAAAGAATGGCTGGACAAACATAGCTAGCAGCCACTCTCAGCGCAACCAGATCATGAACCCGTTCCTGGCACACCAGCCGAGCTATAATCGGCGGCTTCTGCTGCTACCCGCTTGTTCGCACTATGCCGCTGCTGCCCTTCCCTGCCATTCCCCCTGCCGGACAACGTACCCGCCTGGCGTTGCCAGTGGGTTCCAGTGATGCCAGCCTGCTTGCTGACCTCAGCGCCAAGGCGCGGCCGCTGCTTATCCTGAGCGCCAATGCGCAAACCGCAGCACGGCTTAAAGACGAGATCGGCTGGTTCGCGCCCAACAAGACTGTCGTGCTGCTGCCCGACTGGGAAACCCTACCCTACGACAGCTTTTCTCCGCACCACGATCTGATTTCGGAACGGTTGGCCACGCTATGGCAGATCCGCCAGAACGAGGCAGATGTCGTCATCGTGCCGGTGCAGACTGCGCTGATGCCGTTGCCGCCCGTGGAATACCTCGCCGCGTATACCTTCCTCTTGCAGTCCAAAACCAAGTTGGATGTGGAGAAACTACGCGCTGACCTTACTTTTGCCGGCTACAACCATGTGACCCAGGTCTATGGGCCCGGTGAGTTCTCGATCCGCGGGGGACTGATCGACCTCTTCCCCATGGGCTCCACTCTGCCCTATCGGCTGGATCTGTTCGATGATGAAATCGAAACCATCCGTACTTTTGATGTCGATACCCAGCGTTCCATCTATCCGGTATCAGAAATCCGCCTGCTGCCTGCACGGGAATTCCCGCTTGATGATGGCGGCCGCGCCAAATTCCGGTCACGCTTCAGGGAAGTGTTCGAAGGCGACCCCAGTAAATCACGTGTCTACAAGGACATCTCCAATGGTCTGATTCCGCCCGGGGTCGAGTATTACCTCCCCCTGTTTTTCGATCAGATCGCGACCTTGTTCGACTACCTGCCTGCCGACACACTGCTTGTTCAGCATGGTGAACTGATGCAGGCATGCGAGCAATTCTGGGCAGATACCAACAGCCGCTACAAGATGATGGTTGGCGACAAAGACCGCCCCTTGTTGCCGCCTAATGAGCTCTTCATCCCAACCGACCGTTTCTTCGCGCTGATGAAGCCTTATCGGCGGTTGGAACTGAGTGCAGACAGTCCAGCCGTTGAAAATGCAGTGGAAACAGCTTGGCGTGAAGCCAGCGCTACATTGCCCGACTTGCGAGTCGACAGGCGCGCAGAAAACCCGATTACCAAGCTGAAAACCTTTATCGACAGCTTCGAAGGCCGGGTGTTGCTGCTGGCCGAATCGCTCGGGCGGCGGGAAACGCTGAGCCAGTATTTCCAGGAATACGGCCTGCAGACCAAGCTGATCGAAGCCTGGGGAGATTTCTTCGGCCGGCATGACAAGGTATTGCTCGGGGTATCGCCGCTGGCCGATGGCTTTATTGCCGGCAAAGTCGCCCTGATTACCGAGTCAGACCTGTACGGCCACACCAGCACGCTCAGCCGGCGCAAGGCACAAAAGCGCAGCAATACCGAAGGCATGCTGCGCGATTTGTCCGAGTTGAAGATCGGCGATCCGGTAGTGCACGAACAGCATGGCATAGGCCGTTACAAGGGCCTGGTCAGCATGGACCTTGGCGAAGGCAGTACCGAAATGCTCCATCTGGAGTATGCAGGTGGCGACACACTGTATGTCCCTGTTTCGCAGCTGCATGTCATCAGCCGCTATGCAGGCGGCGCCGAGGACAGCGCA
The DNA here is from genome assembly GCF_052601015.1 of Chitinimonas violaceus. Classification (NCBI taxonomy): domain Bacteria; kingdom Pseudomonadati; phylum Pseudomonadota; class Betaproteobacteria; order Neisseriales; family Chitinibacteraceae; genus Chitinimonas; species Chitinimonas violaceus. The sequence continues at coordinate 9,901 of NZ_JBQXDJ010000052.1, forward strand.
CCACTGCATAAGTTAGGCTCCGGCCAATGGGAGAAAGCCAAACGTCGTGCAGCAGAACAAGTGCGCGATACCGCGGCTGAACTGCTCAACCTGTACGCGCGCCGTGCTGCACGCGAGGGTTACGCCTTCGGCTTCAAGCAACATGATTACGAAGCCTTCGCTGCAGGCTTTGGTTTTGAAGAAACCGCCGACCAGGCAGGCGCTATCGAGGCGGTGATTGCCGACATGACCTCCGGCAAGCCCATGGACCGGTTGATTTGCGGCGATGTGGGCTTTGGCAAGACCGAAGTCGCCCTACGTGCCGCCTTTGTTGCCGTTGCCGACGGGAAGCAGGTTGCAGTGTTAGTGCCCACGACGCTGCTGGCTGAACAGCACTTCCAGAATTTCTCCGACCGGTTTGCCGACCTGCCGATACGGATTGCCGAACTCAGCCGCTTCCGCTCGAAGAAGGAGATCGATGCTGCCGTTGTCGGTATGGAATCGGGTGGTATCGACATCGTCATCGGCACCCATAAGCTGGTGCAGGACGGCATCAAGTTCAGGAACCTCGGGCTCGTCATCATCGACGAGGAACATCGGTTTGGCGTACGACATAAGGAACAGCTCAAGGCGCTGCGCAGCGAGGTCGACGTGCTGACGCTGACCGCCACGCCGATTCCCCGTACCCTGGCCATGTCCTTGGAGGGGCTGCGCGACTTCTCCGTCATTGCCACTGCCCCATCCCGCCGACTGGCCATCAAGACCTTTGTCGCCAACTGGAGCGACGGTGTGATCCGCGAAGCGGTATTGCGTGAGTTGAAACGTGGTGGTCAGGTGTTCTTCCTGCATAACGAGGTGGATACCATCGCCAATATGCAGGAAAAGCTCGCAGGGCTTCTGCCCGAAGCCCGTATCGGTGTGGCCCACGGCCAGATGCGCGAGCGCGACCTTGAACAGGTCATGCGCGACTTCAACCAGCAGCGCTTCAACGTATTGCTCTGCACCACCATCATCGAAACCGGCATCGATATCCCGAACGCCAACACCATCATCATGAACCGGGCCGACAAGTTCGGTCTGGCCCAGCTGCACCAGATGCGCGGCCGGGTTGGTCGCTCGCATCACCAGGCCTATGCCTATCTGCTGGTGCCCGATATCAAGTCGTTGACTGCCTCGGCGCAGAAGCGGCTTGAAGCCATCCAGCAGATGGAAGAGCTGGGTTCCGGCTTCTACCTTGCGATGCACGACCTGGAAATCCGTGGTGCCGGTGAAGTGCTGGGCGACGATCAAAGCGGTGAAATGCAGGAAATCGGCTTCTCGCTGTACTCCGCAATGCTCAACGAAGCGGTCAAGGCGCTAAAGAAGGGTATCGAGCCCGACTTGAATGCGCCGCTTGGTGTTGCGACCGAAATCAACCTGCATAGCCCGGCCCTGCTGCCCGAAGACTACTGCCCCGATGTGCACGAGCGGCTGGTGATCTACAAACGCCTTGCCAACTGTGACAGCAACGATGACCTTGATGATATGCAACAGGAGCTGATCGACCGGTTTGGCTTGCTACCACCACCAGCCAAGATCCTGCTCGACTGCCATCGTCTGCGCCTGCTGGCCAAACCACTCGGCGTACTTAAGCTCGATGCCTCAGAAGTCGCCATTTCCGTGCAGTTTGCCCAGCAAAACACCATCGACCCGATGAAGGTCATGAAGCTGATTCAAACCAAGCGCAACTACAAACTCGCCGGCCCCGACAAGCTACGTGTAGAAAGCGCCCTGCCCGACCCGGCGATTCGTGCGGTGCGGGTGAAGGAGTTGCTCAACGAATTGGTCTAAGAACCTGTTCAAAGTCTGCTGCGCGTCAGTAATACGGCGTTGAAAACGCCCTCGGAATGCTCATTTACCCCATGTAAACTCCGCTTCCTCAGTTGTTTTCGCCTTGTCTTGCTTTAGCTCGCGAGACTTTGAACAGCTTCTAAGACCCTTTTCACGATCTTACTGCGTAGCTGTAATCAAAATTCATGTGCTACTCGAAAGCCTCATCAGCTGTGGTATCAAAATCTCGCGCAAACTCATAAGGCTTTGAATAGGTTCTTACAAGGCAAGGTTGCCACTACGGTTTTCGGCAGTTCCCTATTTATAAAACTGCCTGCAACATCTCCAAGACCGCCCAGGGAACCTGTTCTGAGTCGATTAAATCGCAACAGCAGGTAGTCGACCTACCCCAATCAAAACAAACACTTCGGCGAAAACCACGACGCCAGCATAAATCCGTCGCCCTTGTCTTCTTGTATGCACCCAGGTTTTTAACCACAATCAAATCAAATGGAGGACGTAATGACTGCAGCCGCTGCGCTGTCCCTGCCCATGACCGGCAACCAGACTTTCGACACCACCGAACTCATTGGCACACCCTACGTGCTCTACTTTTACCCCAAGGACAACACGCCAGGCTGTACCGCGCAAGGTAACGACTTCCGTGACCAACACGATGAATTTTCAGCTGCCGGTGTAAAAGTATTCGGCGCGAGCCGGGACAGCATCAAGTCACACGAAAACTTCAAAGCCAAGATGGCCTTCCCATTTGAACTGGTCTCCGACCCGGATGAAATTCTCTGTGAAGCCTACGGTGTAATGAAGATGAAAAATATGTATGGCAAACAGGTACGGGGGATTGAGCGTTCGACCTTCGTCATCAATGCCAAAGGGCAGGTTGCCAAGGAATGGCGCGGGGTGAAGGTCCCTGGCCATGTCAGCGAAGTGCTGAGCTATGTGCAGGACATGAAATAAATGAAGCGCCCGTCCCTCAAGACGGGCGTTTTTGTTTACCGGGCCGTGCAGTACATGGCGGCCTTTTGCAAGCGCTTCATATAGCCGGGTCGTCATCTGATGGCAGCAAGGCAAGTGATGCGCCAAGACGAAGTCGGGCATGGCCCGACCTCTCGGAACCGGTTTACCGCTCAGTCCGCGGTGGCACGCGTCTGGGTAGAGACAGGTTCTCCACTAGCCCGAGGAAGACTATGGCCGCCGATCGTAAAGCCAGAAATACCAAGCTCTTTGTGCTGGACACCAATGTGCTGATGCACGATCCAACCAGTTTGTTCCGCTTCGAAGAACATGATGTCTGCCTCCCCATGGTGACCTTGGAGGAATTGGACAGCCACAAGAAAGGAATGAGCGAAGTCGCACGCAATGCGCGTCAGGCAAGTCGTTTTCTCGATGAAATCGTCAGTGGCATGGAGAACCAGATTGGCGATGGCGTATCACTGAAGGGCCCATCCAAAGGCATGGCTCACGGCTTCCTATTTCTACAGACGCAAGCCACCCGAATTGAACTACCGGCTGATCTGCCGGTGGGGAAGGCAGACAACCAGATCCTGACTGTGGTCATGCAGTTGGCGCAGCAGCAGGTTGAGCGTGATGTGGTATTGGTGTCCAAGGACATCAATATGCGTATCAAGGCCCGTGCACTGGGGCTTGCCGCGGAGGACTATTTCAACGACCAGGTGCTCGAAGACACCGATCTGCTCTACACCGGTGTGCGCGAGATCGACCAGGCATTCTGGGAGAAAAACGGCAAGGACATGAAGAGCTGGCAGGAAGGCGGCCGGGCATTCTACCAACTGCATGGATCGGACTGCGGCAGCCTGCTGCTGAATCAGATGATCTGGCAGGAAGGTGAAAAGCCATTCCTGGCCATGGTGAAGTCGATTGATGGGAAAACGGCGGTCCTGGAGTCCATCAAAGACTACAGCCACCCAAAAAATGCCATCTGGGGCATTACTGCACGCAATCGAGAGCAGAACTTCGCCATCAACCTGTTAATGAACCCCGATATCGATTTTGTCACCTTACTGGGGCAGGCCGGTACCGGCAAAACCCTGCTTACGCTCGCCTCAGCGCTGATGATGACCCTGGAGGAAAAACGCTATTCCGAAATCATCATGACGCGGGTAACAGTGCCGGTGGGTGAGGACATCGGTTTTCTACCCGGGACCGAAGAGGAAAAAATGGCGCCGTGGATGGGCGCACTGGAAGACAACCTCGATGTGCTGAATCAAACCGATAGCGACTCGGGCGAATGGGGCCGGGCTGCCACGCGGGACCTTATCCGTTCACGCATCAAGGTGAAGTCCCTCAACTTTATGCGTGGTCGTACCTTCTTGAACAAGTTCCTCATCATCGACGAGGCGCAAAACCTCACACCAAAGCAGGTAAAGACCTTGATTACCCGGGCAGGTCCCGGCACCAAGGTAGTCTGTCTGGGCAACATTGCACAGATCGACACACCCTACCTCACCGAGGGTTCATCGGGCCTTACCTACGTGGTGGATCGCTTCAAAGGTTGGGGACATTCAGGCCACGTTACCTTGCAACGCGGCGAGCGCTCACGCTTGGCAGACCACGCTGCGGAAGTGCTATAGGACGTCCGCAGTAAATCGAGAGAAGGCTTTCAAACGCCCAGCCTGCGATAAGTTGAGTCCTGAAGACACAAACTTTCCGACTGGGCGTATTGATGCCTATAGTGGTCAACGTCTCCGGGTGGAAATTGCACTGTACTGAAGTCTTGAACGGAGACCCAATCGCCACGGACCATTGACTAGCGCCACACCTGGAAAACACGCTGCTATGACCATCATTGCTGTCTTCAACCAGAAAGGCGGAGTGGGTAAAACGACAACCACGGCCAATCTCGCCGCAGCCATGGCCCGCAATGGTTTAACGCCCCTAGCCATTGATCTGGACCCCCAAGCCCACCTCACCGCCATGTCGGGCCTCAAACCCAAAGTGGACCATTCTGTCTACAGCTTCTTTCAGCAGCAGACACCGCTATCCGATCTGGTTATCCAACTGCCAAACCAGGTCAACCTGATTCCTGCCCATATGGAATTGGCTAGGGTCGACATGCTGCTCAGCCAAAACCGCCGCGACCTGCGCAGGCTCAAAAAGGCCATGCAGGAGGAAATGCTATCCGCCACCGACACGCCGGTGCTGATCGACTGCTGCCCCATGCTGGGTGTGCTGTCTCTTTCGGCGCTTATTGCCGCCGATGTCGTACTGGTGCCAGTAACAGCTGAATACCTGGCCATGAACGGCGCACTGCAACTGGACCAGACACTGAATGGCCTGACCTCAAAGGGTCTGCATCGCCCTCGTAAAGTCTTCATCAACCGCTACCAGCGTGGACAGGTCACTTCCGAGCATGTCGCGACTGAACTTACTCGCCGTTATGGCCGCGACTTTTGCCGTACGCGCGTATTCGAAAGCCAGAGCGTGATGGAAGGCAGCGGCAAGAATCTCGATGTGTTCAGCTACGCGCCAGACTCCGAAAGTGCCGAGGATTTCAGCTATCTGCTGGACGAATTGGTGGAAAATCGATTTATCCGGACCGCTTGCTGATGTTACGTCTGTGGCTGTTACTGTTATTGGCAGCCAGGGCGGCAGCAGCCGTCGATATCGACACCCTCCCCTATAACGAACGGCCCGACGAAGCGGAAAAGCAGCTGCAACAAATCATCCAGGAAGCCAAACGCACCGGTGACGACTTCGTTGCTAATGAAGCCCTTACCCAACTGGCACGCGCCCAGGGAGTACAAAGGCGGTACGACGAAGCCCATGCTACCTTGGACCAGGTCCGGGATACGCTATCCGACCAGTCCCCCACCCTGAGCCTTCGATATTCATTGGAGCGTGGCCGGTTATGGTTTGCCGTGGGAGATCGTCAGCGGGCCTGGCGCTGGTTCCATGGCGCCTATGTTCAGGCGACACAGCAAAAACTCGACTTTTTTGCCATCGACGCCATGCATATGCTCGCTACCGTAGATAACGACCGTAGCGCCTTGGCCTGGCACCGGAAAGCGATTGCCACGGCCGAGCAAAGCCGTGACCCACGCAACAAGAACTGGCTAGGATCGCTCTACAACAATATGGGCTGGTATTTCTACGACAAGAAGGATTACGCCCAGGCGCTTGACTATTTGCAGCGTGCACAGGCATGGCACGAAGCCCACCAGACCGGCAGACCCCTGCTATTGGCACGTTGGAGCGTCGCCAAGCTGCATCGGGTGATGAACCAACCCGACACCGCACTGCCAATGCAACTGGCACTGGAAAAAGCCTGGGAACAGGCTGGCGCCGAAGATGGTTATGTTTTTGAAGAGATAGGCGAGAATCTACTGGCCCTAGGCCAGGACGCCGACGCCCGCCCCTATTTCAACCGTGCGTTCATGGTGTTGGCCAAAGACCCATGGCTCGTGAAAAACCAGGCCGACAGGCTACGCCGCCTGTACCAGCTTTCACAGTAACTCCGGTGGACTGATCGGCTGTTTGCCGATGTCAAAATATCCGCTCAACGACCCGTCTACCTTGAAGCAGCCCCAAGAAAAAAGTCGAACAGGCATATATATTTAATATGCCGCCTAACCTAGAGAGTTAGCTAGGGACTGCAACAGGTGCTTCGCATAGCTGGCCGTGCTGTACGCCAAACAGATGGATCGGAGTCGCTATGTTCTATCGCAACGGTATCCCTTGGCTGCGCCGGCTCCTTCTGGCGTTATCGCTATACTTCATCCCGCTTGATCACCTGCAGGCCGCCCCCCAAGAGGTATACCTTGTTACTTCGGCTTACCCCCCCTACTTTGGGCCAGAACTACCCAATGGCGGCGTCATCACCGAGATCGTACGCGAAGCATTTCGCCGAAGCGGCTATACCGCCAAGCTGGAATTCCTGCCCTGGGCACGATGCCTCGCCTATGCCAAGTCCGGTAAGGTCGATGGCTTATTTGGCGTCTGGCATTTGAAGGAACGTGAAAGCTTTCTGCTTTACGCCGACCCCATGCCTCCCATTCAGCTGGGGTTCTACACCCGTGCCAACTCAAAAATCCAATACAAGACATTTGAAGACCTGCGCCCTTATGTAATCGGCACCGTGCAAAGCTATGGAGACCCACCCAACTTTGTCGCCGCAAAGCTCAACACCGACGTAGCACCCGATGACAAGCGCAATCTCGCCAAGCTGCAAGCCGGCCGGGTTGACCTGATCCTGATTGAAAAAGGCGTAGCACGTTACCTGCTGACCCATGAATTCCCCACCATGCTGGATGAACTCGTCTGGATAGACCCACCGGTTTCCACCAACCTGCAATACGTTGCCCTTTCACTGGCAACCCAACGCGCCAAAGAGTTACAACAAGCATTTAGGGCTGGGTGAGATGGGTGCCGATGGCACCTTGAACCGGCTATTGACTCAATCCGGCGTATTGGAGTCCATGACCTCGCCTTGATATCTCTTCTTTAGCGTCGCTAACAAAACCCAGCGAAACGAATCTGGCTAGGCGCGCAAGTGTAGACAGTAAGTGGGTACGGCAAGCTTGCGCAACAACGCCAGAAGGGTTTTGTTAGCGACGCTTAGCAATACCAAAGTTCAATATATTATCTGGAGCCTTTGAACGTTTGATGTCCATAGGCGTCATTTCTATTCGTGAATAATGTATCTCCGGATTATTGATTCGGAAATAAGTATTCGGTCATTTATTCTGAATAGAAAAGTTGGAAATGGACTCATTCAACACCGTGAAAGCATTGTCTTTATATGGCTTATTATCAGCCATTTCATTAGCAGGTTGTGGCGGTGGCAATACACCACCCGCGGCAAGCTTGGCAGTTGCTTGCAGTGGTGCAAATTGCGGCGCAGAGAGTACCCGATATACAGGTTCTGGTTTAGGCGTCTGGGCTTATAAGAATGACACGGCAACTACAACGTCGCTACCAATATCGCTGACCGGGCTAAAAGACAATAAAGTGACCTTGGTATTCAGCAACACCAAAGACAAAGCTCAGGTAATGCCCAGACAATTCTCTGTAAATCCTTTTAGCCCAACAAAATTTATCCCAACGCCTTTGACAGATCCAATACCAATAGATGCCTCAGACGCCTTACTGGTGCCACAGGAATCACGTATTTGGAAAGTGCCGGTAGCTATAGATACCCAAAAAGGGAATATTACACAACAGGAGTTTCCCTCCACGCTAAGGAGCCAAATCACCCTAGCGGGGTTTAATTATAAAATCTGGGTGGCAGACCAGGAATGGACGCCACTGATGCAGAAGAATCATGCCCGCATTGCTGCTTTATTATTTGGCACACCCACCTACCCTGGCATACTCAAGCAATATGTAGCTAATTACCCCACTCCGCCATGGGGAAACTATCCCAACACGGCCAATAGTATTGATCTGCTTCCCTCAGAAGCACGGGATGTCAATATTTTATTCTCACCCAGCATGGGTGACTTATTTAACTCTGAGAACATGTATAAACGACCAGAGAGTAATGCTTCACTCATGGTATACATTAGCAGCACATGGCTTAGCTGCTTTCAGCAACCTGCTGAACAGTGTCTAGATCTTGATGAATATCAAGCAATGCTTCCTATTCTATTAGGCTCAGTCGTTCATGAATTAACCCACTTAAACCATTTTTATCCTCGTGTCGCACAACATGATGAAAGTCGCAAGTTCGATAGATGGCTTGAGGAAAGTATAGCCTCATCACATGACTATATTGTCTTGATGTCTCGATTTCCCAATCGATCTACAGCAGATCAAGAACCTGCACACTGGTTCAAATCGCAATATTATGCATGTTCTTTGACTACAAATGTAGGGGAGATAGGAACTGATATCCATCAGAAGTGCAGCCAGAATTATTATAAGAGCGGCCAAGCTTTCCTGATTTTCCTTGTTCATCAATACGGAACAGGTATTTATCGCGAATTGCTGAAAGCGAAAGGTACCGGTATTGATGCCGTAGACGAAGCCATCCGCGCCAGTGGCGGCACTGGGTTTGAAGATGCATTCAGGCGTTGGGGCAGTATGCTGGCATTTCCCGATGCAAAAGCACTGCCAGCTGGTTATGGTTATCCCGGCGTGAAAGTTGGCGATTACACCTCACCAGCATGGAACGGCGCTGATATAGCGAAATACTTCAGCTTCCCGACTACGCTGCCAGATGCGATTGCGCCTTATAGCCACTTACCGCTGGTTGAACATAATCAAACGGGACAATATGTAAGAGACGTTAAAGTCCCGCCTGGCGTGACGCTGTCAATTTATATTCAATAAGTAGTTTTTAAATAAAACGGGCGAATTGAATTCGCCCTTTTTTGATTTATTCACCATCCGCCCAACCACCATGCGCCGCATTTTCAAAGCGCGAATAATGGCCCAGGAAGGTCAGCCGTACTGTGCCGGTCGGGCCATTACGATGCTTGCTTATAATGACCTCGGCCAGGCCTTTGTCAGGAGAGTCCGGGTTGTAGTATTCATCGCGGTACAAGAACATGATCAAGTCCGCATCCTGCTCAATGGCACCGGATTCGCGCAGGTCGGACATCATGGGCCGCTTGTTTGGCCGCTGCTCTACCGAGCGGGAAAGCTGCGACAGCGCAATCACCGGTACACGCAACTCCTTCGCAAGACCTTTCAACGAGCGTGAGATTTCGCCCACTTCCGTAGCACGGTTCTGGTCCCTGCCGGAGCCTGACATCAGCTGGATATAGTCGATCACAATCAAGCCGAGCTTGCCATCGAACTGACGTGCCAACCGGCGGGCACGGGCGCGCAATTCCAGTGCGGTTAGGCCAGGGGTTTCATCGATAAAGATGTTCGCTTCAGAAAGCTTACCCGCTGCATAGGTAAGCTTCTGCCAATCATCGTCTTCAAAGCGCCCGGTTTTGATCTTGTGCTGGTCCAGCCGGCCTACCGAGCCAATCATCCGCATCGCCAGCTGCGCACCACCCATTTCCATTGAAAAGATAGCAACCGGCTTTTCCGAGTCGAGCGCAACATTTTCGGCGATATTGACGGAAAAGGCTGTCTTACCCATCGAAGGGCGGCCAGCAACAATAATCAGGTCGCCGGGCTGCAAGCCGGAGGTTCGTGCATCAAGGTCGACAAAACCGGTCGGCGTACCTGTGACTGCATCGGGGTTGTCACGGCTGTAAAGCTCGTCGATACGGGTTACTACTTCCTTTAGCAGATCCGGCATGGCAAGGAAGCCCTGCTTGCCTCGCGCAGACTGCTCGGCAATTTCGAACACCTTGCCTTCGGCTTCGTCCAGCAGATCGGCTGCTTCCCGGCCAGCGGGGTTGTACGCACCATCGGCAATTTCGGTACCGATAACCGCGAGCTGACGCATGATGGAACGTTCGCGTACAATCTCGCCGTACCGTTTCATGTTGGCCGCGCTAGGTACATTCTGCGCCAGGCTGGCAAGGTAGGTCAGGCCGCCGATGTAGGCGAGCTGGTTGTTGTTTTCCAACGACTCAGCCACGGTTACCGCATCGGCAGGCCGGCCGGTTTCAATCAACCGGGACACATGCCGGAAGATCACCCGGTGATCATCGCGATAAAAATCGCTTTCGGTCAGAATATCGGCGATACGGTCCCAGGACCGGTTATCGATCAGCAAACCACCCAACACCGATTGTTCTGCCTCCACCGAATGGGGTGGAGTACGGATGGCTGCAACCTGAGGGTCTGCCACGGCAAGGTCGAAATCGTCGTATTGGTCGAGTTGCATAGGTTCCAGGGGCTGAACACCCCGTCGAATGGCTTTTCGTAGAGAGGCCGCATTATACCGTTACAACAACGCTGCAACCCCTACCGTCTTACCTATTGCTATCGTTCCATCAATTAATAAGTTGTCCAGTCAATGCCGCAAGTTCGTAAATCTGTGCTCGTTCCTCACCCTGCTTCCTTCATGTTTGCGTTGGTAGACCAGGTCGAAGACTATCCGAGCTTCCTGCCATGGTGCGGCAGCACCCAGCTACATCAGCGAGACCCTGAATGGACGGTAGCGACGATAGGCATCGACTACCTTGGCTTGTCTTCCTCATTCACGACAGAGAATCGTAAGGATGGCATGGTCATCCAGATGGCGCTCAAACAAGGGCCGTTCAAGCAGCTCAAGGGCGCTTGGCGGTTCCATGCCTTGATGGAAGACGCCTGCAAAGTGGAGTTTGAATTGGACTATGAATTTTCCAATGCCGCATTGGAAAAGCTGGTTGGGCCAGTGTTCAACAAAATAGCCAGTACCTTTGTCGATGCCTTTGTAAAGGAAGCCGACCGGCGCCATGGGTGACACCGTGTTGTCAAAACCCGTGCCCTGCCGAGTGCCTGCTGCAAACAAGTGTGGGGCATTACCCAGTCAAGGTATGCCCCACATTCCACGGCCGGCAGCTGCAGCCAACCTCAAGCAATAGGTTTAACTCAATGCATAGTGCGGGTTAAAGTGCACCCAATCTATGTTAAGGGTTCGCAGCATCGCGTCCGCGCCGTCAGCTAATACATCATCAGCGTTCGGGATTGTAATCCAGCCAACAACAGCAGCGAATGGAATCTTGGTCACATTAACTTCACCACCTGTCTCATCACTTTTCTTGTAGCCATTTTGGATGGTGATCTCAGCCATATCGTAAGCAGCTTCCAGAGCTGGCAACCTAGCTGTATCTATGATGTAGATATATCCGTCATGCATACCAGCGCAATAGTAAAAGGCATTTTCCAGTTTCTTGGCCGTAGAGACACCAGCCTGCCCAGTAGCGCCCATCGCAGGCCCCAATAGTCCTTGCGCCTCCAGCAGATTAACTGGCACATGTAAGACTTTCTTACTGTCAAAGCCATCACTACCCGCAACCAGATGGGGTGCTCTTGTATCACCACGGAATACCAATCCTTGGTACCCAAACAACCGGTCCTTGCGGCTATTGTCAGCACGGTACGGCATTTCCATAACCCGACCACGCTCCCCCCCTTCCTTCACAAAGTCATAGAGTGCCTGCCTACTGGCAATACTGGCCGGGGCCGTAGTCGTAGTTGGCGGCACAGTCGTGACTGGCGGCGTAGTTGTGGTCGTAGTCGGTGGTGGTGTACCTGAAGTCGTAGTCGGTGGCACACCCACAACCGGGGGCGTACCTGAAGTCGTAGTCGGTGGTACACCCACAACCGGGGGCGTACCTGAAGTCGTAGTCGGCGGTACACCCACAACTGGTGGTGTACCTGAAGTCGTAGTCGGTGGTACACCCACAACTGGTGGTGTACCTGAAGTCGTAGTCGGTGGTACACCCACAACCGGGGGCGTACTTGTAGTCGTAGTCGGCGGTACAGTTGTAACTGGCGGTGCAGCCGTCGTCGAGGTTGACGTAGTATCCGCGCCTCCACCGGCACTCACTACCGTATTTGCGGGCGGAGGGCTGGCTTCGTCGCCACCACCACAACCGCTCAGTAAGACAACAGTCAACAGGCCACATAATAAGGAAGCCTTCCGCAGGCTACGGGTCCTTTGCTTATTACCAATCTGAGTAGTATCTATAAAGGCTTTACTAGAGCGAAATTCAACACGGTTGCTACTGTTCAATTCTAAGGACAAAATCAGGACTTTCTGTTGCACCATACAGTTATCCTGCGTGGCGTTAGGATGGCAAAAAAGGTGCGCAGGCTACCTAGCGCCGCCATCATCAACTTTTGTTTTTCTACCGAGTTTTCGTTTTTCTACCGCCATAACGATCCTGAACTACATCTGTATCTAACTTAAAGATCAGTAAGGACGGGGGTCTCGACCCTTTATCGGCGACTAATGGTTTAGCCTATTTTTCTTTCCAATCAATCCCTTGCCGACGAAGTTTCATGCAATATGTACATTGAAGTTGCCTACGCCGAGCCGGCACAACAATACCTCGTAACATTGGAATTAACCGAGGGGAGCACCGTGGAGGACGCCATTCTCGCCTCTGGCCTGCTCGTGCGTTTTCCCGGCATTGATTTGGCGGTGAACAAGGTGGGTATCTTTGGCCGTGCTTGCCCGCTTAGTACGGTATTGCGGGAAAAGGACAGGGTTGAAATCTACCGCCCTCTACTGGCCGATCCTAAAGTAGTGCGACGCGAACGGGTTGCGGCAGGAAAAACTATGAAAAAGGCCAATCAGCCTGACTGAAATCAGGCTCCTGGCCCTATGTAGTGAATTAGACGGTGGCCAAGGATCAAGTGCGTGAAACCGCCTTATAGCTTGCCAAAGCCTGGGTAATACCAGCCACTTTGGGTGCATCGCCCAATCCAAATTCAGCCTGCAGGCTGGTTTTATTCGTACCGATATATTCGATGACCCGATCAAGGTTAGCGAGTCGATTGCTGATGAAATTGTTGTCGGCATTGAGCATGGCAGCCGACTTGGCAAAATCGCCACTAAATGCCCGGATCGTCTCAACTGCACCAACCTTATTGCCAGCAAGGACAGCATCGAATTTTTGCGTATCCAGAGTGGCCAGTTTGGTATTTGGATCTATCGTCAGACCCAGCTCAGCCATACCTCGGATGCCATACTGCGCGCCAGTGAATGGGCTTTCAATACGTTGGTCCAGCTCATAACGCGACACCTTGGCTGCATTTGAATCCGCCAATGCGCCGCCTGCTTTCATCTCGGTATCAAACTGCCGGACCCAGGCATTGTATTCATCAACAAATTCCGAGAGTTCCGCCTTGATCTTGCTGTTATCAGTCGACGTCGTTAGCTCCGCCAGCTCTTCGCCTTCCTGCTGAATATCATTGAGCTCGGTTTTCATTTCCGTCAGGGCGGCAAATTCTGCCTGATACGACACCTCGCGTTGCCGGATTACACTCATCATCTTGTAACCTGACTCCGGATCAAACAACGAAAGATTACGGCCATCGGCAGACAAGCCATTCCTCATGCCCCCTGCTATCCCGGCCGTGGACTGAGCAGTCAGCGGGTCTTCCGACTTGGTACCGTCGAATGCCGCATTTAACAGGGTATTGAGATTCTGGGGCTGAAATTGGGCAAGCTGCAAAGCAAAGCTGCCTGCATCCCCAGCGTTGGCTTCGTCCTGCTTGTTCTTGTTCTTGGTCAGGCTTGTCACAAAGCCATTGATGGCATTGGTATTGATGGACATGATGCACCTCCTACGCAATGGACGGGATGACAACTTCCACCGTCAATTTAAAGCAAGAAGCACACCGTTCCGCACAAGCGATTCGACCAAAGGCACCCTTACGCTCTTGCTGCGCAGCCGTGATCTTCACTCACTCATCAATGCCGGCTCTTCCGGCAACATGGGCGCGTGTGATGGCTCGTCCAGGCGGACATGCTCGATCTCGACAAAGCGTTTACTGATCTTCTCGCTGGATATCTGCACTTGCTGCGCATCCTCATGCGCTTGGCGGATATGGGTCGCCAGATTCTTCATTCGCGTATCGAAACGACGGAAGTCTTCCGAAAGACGCGACAGGGCAGCCTTGATGATATGGACCTGTTGGCGGGTTTCCACATCCTTGATGACTGCACGGGCTGTATTCAGTACTGCCATCATGGTGGTGGGCGACACGATCCATACCCGCTTACCCATGGCATATTGCACCAGCTCGGGGTTGTAGGCGTGGATTTCGGCGAATACCGCCTCTGCAGGAACAAACATCACCGCACCATCGGCTGTCTCGCCAGCGACAATGTACTTATCGGCAATAGCATCGATATGCTTCTTGACGTCCGCTCTGAATTGGCGCTGGGCAACTGTTCTATCGGCTTCGCTCACCGTCGGGCCAAACATGCGGTGGTAATTTTCGAGGGGAAACTTGGAATCAACTGCCACCAGGCCGGTAGGCTCAGGCAGTTTCAACAGGCAATCCACGCGCGTGCCATTGGAAAGCGTGGCTTGCAGCTGGTAGCAATCGGTCGGAAGGACGTTGCCCACCAAGTGCTCAAGCTGCACTTCACCGAATGCGCCACGAGAGCGCTTGTCACCCAGCAGCTCTTGCAAGCTGATCACATTGGTCGTCAGACCATCGATTTTCTTCTGCGCTTCATCAATGGTGGCAAGGCGCGCCATGACGCTGGCAAAGGTTTCGTTGGTTTTCTTGAAGCCTTCATCCAGGCGCTCGGTCACCTTGCCGGAAATCTGCTCCAGCCGCTTATCCACAGTTAACGTCAATTGGCCGATCGTCTGGGTCAACTGCTCAGTAGTACGCCGCAAGGTATTCAACAGCAGTTCCTGCTGCGCCCTACCCTGTTCCCCCACCAGTTTGCTGACTGTTCCAAGCACTTCGGTACGCAGCTTGTCTTGCTTTTGCTGCACAGCCTGCGAGATATCGGCCAACTGTTTGGCTATCGCTTCACGGCTATCCGCCAGCGCCTGCCCTTGCGTCAACTGCATCGATTGCAGCGCGCCGGTCTGCGCAATCTGTGCGGTTTGAAGCGCTTCAGTCTGGCTCGTACGCAGATTGTCCAGGCCGACCCGTGTATCCTTGAGTTCATTGCCCACCGCCTCACGCAAACGGTCAAACGACTGGCCGACGCTGTCACGCAAGCGCTCGCCGGATTCAATAATGCCACTGCGCAGGCGCTCGGTCTGCCCGGCAAAACCATGAACCAAGGCCTCGGACTGCCGGGTAAGGCCCGCATGCAGGTCCTGCAGCATAGCCCGGTGTTTTTCCTCCAGCTGCGAGGTCAAGAGGTCCAGCGTGGTCTGCTGGGCTTGCGCAAGCTGGCCAAGCCGTACCACCACCAAGCCTCCGGCCAGTAATACCACCAGCGCCACGATCCCGAATAAGACTTCGATCATAGGGTTTATTCCAAATGCATTAAGTTCGGCAGCGATGATACGCTGAACAGGCTGACTTCTGCTTCGATACGTTTAATTGGTACATTTGTCCTGATCACAACTGCGCAGTAGGATCGTGAGCAGGTTCTTACATATAGCTAAATAGCTGGCATTTGTTGCAGCAAGTGCATGCCTTACGCCAATGTTTAAACGAATAGGGAGCGCGATCGTGAACTTGAACAGATGATTCAGCCATCAGACAGCCTTCACACCGCTTGCGTTTCCTTGCTTAGCATTCCAAACTAAAAATCCGACGTCATAAGTTGCTGCCGATGTTGCGTTGTATTCCATTCCTCTTACTTTTCAGCGCCACGCTGGCCTTGGCGGACGATGCTGTTCAAAGCCATGCCGCCATCAGCGATGCAGCCAGTCAGTTTCTGGCTGGGCAACTGGCTGATCATGGCGATCGCGCCACCTATCAACTGGCCCGCCTGGATTCCCGCCTGCGCTTGGCGCCATGTCAGCAGCTTGATGTGAAACTGGCGCAAGGTAACCGTCTGATAGGCAACAGCAGTGTACGTGTCGTTTGCAACAAGGGCGCCAAGTGGTCGGTGAATATTCCGGTCGCGATTTCCATTCAGACCGATTACTGGGTCAGTGCACGCGCTCTGCCGGCCGGCCAGGAGCTGACCGAGAACGATATAGAGCAGCGCAGCGGCGACCTAGCCCAGCTGCCGCCGACCGTAGTAACCGAATACAAGGAAGCCATCGGCCGTACCTTGGTTGGCGGCACAGCCGCGGGTGCGCCAATACGTAGCGACCAGTTGCGTGCGCCCTTTACCATCAAGGCAAATGAGATGGTCAGAGTAGTCGCCAAAGGCAACGGCTTCGAGGTGGTGAGCGAAGGACGCGCGATGAGTAATGCAGGGGAAGGCCAGCAGATCAGCGTCAAGATGATCTCCGGCGCTACCGTGCAAGGAATAGCACGCACCAATAGTACGGTGGATGTACGTTATTAGCCTGCTCCCCTAGCAAGTCGCCTGGACCCCCAAGCCCCCGGGAAGTAGAATCGCCTGTCTTCCCTCGCCGATTGTCACATTTCATTCATGCTGGTATTCCGTGGCGCCCCCTTTCGTTCTGTTGGTCCCTGCGCACTCACCATCGGTAATTTCGATGGCCTGCATCTGGGCCACCGGGCAATGCTTGATCGCCTTGTAGGCGAAGCCAAACGCATGAGCCTGCCCGCTGCGGTACTGACTTTCGAACCACATCCGCGTGAGTTGTTCACGCCAGATGCGGCACCGGCAAGGCTGTCCAGCCTGCGGGAAAAACTGGAGCTGCTGCGGGAAGCCGGCATCGATCGCGTTTACTTCGCCCATTTCAACCGCGCCTTTGCTTCGCTCAGCGCGGAAGAATTTGCGGGCGACATTGTTTCCAAGCAACTCGACGCACGCTACGTGCTGGTGGGCGATGACTTCCGCTTCGGCAAGGGGCGCAGCGGCGACAATGCCAAGCTCGCGCTGTTGGGACATCAATATGGTTTTCTGGCCGAGGCCATGCCCGAAATTGCCGTTGATGGCCAACGTGCTTCCAGCACTGCCGTGCGTGATGCACTAGCCCGTGGTGACATGGATGCGGCTAACCAGCTGCTGGGTCGCCCTTACAGCATCAGCGGCCGTGTAAAACATGGGCGTAAACTTGGCCGGGAAATTGGCTTCCCTACCGCCAATATCCAGGTAAAACACAACCGCCCCCCTCTGATGGGTATTTTCGTGGTGGAGGTGCATGGGTTGGGCCAGCCTCTCGCCGGCGCAGCCAGCCTTGGACTACAACCCACAGTAGACCAGTCGGGTCATATGTCGCTGGAGGTCCACCTGCTGGACTTCAGCGGCGATATTTACGGCAAGCACCTCCGGGTCGACTTCCTCAAGAAACTACGTGAAGAGGAAAAGTACGACGGGCTGGAGCCACTGATTGCCCAGATCCAGATCGACGTGGAAAACGCCCGCGCCTATTACCGCGAACGCCATCACAGCGAACGAATTAGCCTCCCCCGTTCGTGAGCGAGCGGGGGCAGCACGTATTACGCCGGCAGCCACCCTGTGCTGCCGTGATCCTGAATTCATCGAATTGAACTGAAAATATATGTCTGAACAGAACAAGTACCCCGTCAACCTGCTTGATACCCCCTTTCCCATGCGGGGCGATCTGGCGAAGCGCGAGCCTGGTTTTCTGCAACGCTGGCAAGACCAGAAGCTGTACGAGCGGGTCCGCAAAGCGAGCGCAGGCCGGCCCAAGTTCATCCTGCACGACGGCCCCCCCTACGCCAATGGCGACATCCACATCGGCCACGCCGTCAACAAGGTGCTGAAGGACATCATCGTCAAGACCAAGACCCTGTCGGGTTTCGATGCGCCGTATGTGCCAGGCTGGGATTGCCATGGGTTGCCCATCGAACATCAGATCGAAAAGATCGTGAAGGGTGACAAGACCGCAGTGGCGGCCAATCCAACCATCCACGCCAAGATCGTTGCGTTCCGCAAGGAAAACGGCCTGGATGAAAAGGCGATCCACCTGCCTGCCGACTTCGTCCGCACCCTGTGTCGTGAGTACGCCGAAACCCAGATCGAACGCCAGAAGAAGGATTTCATCCGCCTCGGCATCACCGGCGACTGGGACAATCCTTACAAGACCATGGCTTTCAATACCGAAGCCAATATCATCCGTACGATCGGCGAGGTGTATCGCAACGGCTATCTGGTCAAGGGTCAGAAGCCGGTGCACTGGTGTGTTGATTGCGGCTCCTCCCTGGCAGAGGCGGAAGTCGAATACGAAGACAAGAACAGTCCCGCCATCGACGTTGCATTCCCGGTCAAGGACCAAGCCGCGCTGGCGAAGGCATTCGGCGTGCCTTTGCAGGACATCGCCGATGTGCCCGCTTATGCCGTGATCTGGACCACCACACCCTGGACCCTGCCGGCCAACTACGCCGTTTGTGTGCATCCGGAACTGACTTATGACCTGATCCAGACCCCTAAAGGCTTGTTGATCCTGGTACGTGAGCTGGCAGAATCCGCCATCAAGCGCTTTGGCTTTGAATCAGTGGAAGTTGTGGCACAAGTTCACGGCAGCAAGCTTGAACACCTGAAGCTTGTGCACCCGTTCTACGACCGAGAGTCGGTGATCATTCTCGGCAACCATGTCACCACTGATGCCGGTACTGGCCTCGTACATACCGCGCCGGCACACGGCCTGGATGACTGGCTGGTTGCCCAGCGTTACGGCCTGCCTGATGAAAACCCGGTCGGCAACGATGGTCGTTATAAAGCTGGCGTGGCGTTATTCGAAGGCAAAACGGTATGGGAAGCCAACCCATTGGTTATCGAAAAGCTAGCCGAGAACGAATTGTTGCTTGCCAGCTTGCGGCTCAATCACAGTTATCCCCACTGCTGGCGGCATAAGACGCCCATCATCTTCCGTGCGACTGCACAATGGTTCATCAGCATGGAAAAACCGGGCCATGCGGGCGTTTCCTTGCGCTCCGTCGCCCAAAAAGCGGTGGACAATACGGAGTTCTTCCCCGACTGGGGTCGCCCACGCCTCGAAGCGATGATCAACAACCGCCCGGACTGGTGTGTATCGCGCCAGCGTAACTGGGGCACACCGATGACCTTCTTCGTTCACAAGGTCACCGGGGAATTGCACCCACGTTCGCTGGAATTGTTGGAAGCCGTCGCCAAGAAGGTGGAAGAAACCGGTATCAATGCCTGGTTCCTGCTCGACCCGGCGGAATTGCTGGGTGACGAAGCCAAGGATTACGACAAACTCAACGACACGCTGGATGTCTGGTTTGATTCCGGCTCGACGCATTTTGCCGTACTCAAGCAACGCCCGGCACTGGCTTGGCCTGCCGATCTCTATTTGGAGGGTTCGGACCAGCATCGTGGCTGGTTCCAGTCATCATTGCTCACCGGCTGCGCAACCGAAGGCCGCGCGCCCTATAAGCAGCTCCTGACCCACGGCTTCACCGTCGATGGCAAGGGCGAAAAGATGTCCAAGTCCAAGGGCAATGTCGTCGCCCCGCAAAAGGTGATCGACCAATACGGTGCGGACATGTTGCGCCTTTGGGCAGCCAGTACCGACTATTCCGGTGAGATGAGCATCTCGGACGAAATCCTCAAGCGCGTTGCTGACAGCTATCGCCGTATGCGCAACACCCTGCGCTTCCTGCTGGCTAACCTGAGTGACTTCGATGCCGGCAAGGATCTGGTGGCCGTTGACCAGATGCTGACGATCGACCGTTACGCCTTGGTTATGGCCAAGCAGTTTCACGATACCGTGACGGCGGATTACACCCGTTACAGCTTCCATACCGCCATGCAGGCTGTTCACCATTATTGCGCGGATGACCTTGGTGGCTTCTACCTCGACATTCTGAAGGACCGGCTCTACACCACAGCCGCCAACAGCCCCGCCCGTCGCTCAGCCCAGACTGCGCTATACCACATCACCCGCAGCCTAGCCTTGCTGCTGGCCCCGGTGCTGAGCTTCACCGCAGACGAAGTCTGGAACACTTTGAATGGCAACACGGACGACAGTCCGCTGCTGAACACCTGGTACGAGCTCCCACAGCCAGGCGATACAGCCAAGCTCGCCAGCGACTGGGCAGGTGTGCGTGACGTTGTGGCGTTGTCGAAGAAGGAAATGGAAATATTGCGTGAGGCAGGCAGCATTGGTTCCAGCCTGCAAGCCGAATTGACCATCACCGCCGATGCCAAGTTGTACCCGCTGCTCGCTGCATTGGGCGACGACCTGAAATTTGTGCTGATCGTCTCCAATCTGGTATTGCAGGCAGGTGAGCAGACCCAGGTTAGTGTCCAGCCTTCAGTTGCGGCGAAGTGCGAGCGTTGCTGGCACTACCGTGCGGACGTCGGCCGTCATACCGAACACGCTGCACTGTGTAGTCGTTGCGTCAGCAATCTGTTCAGCAGTGGTGAGGTGCGTGCCCATGCTTAAACGTGGTATGGCCCGCTGGCTTTGGCTGGCCGCATCCATCGTGTTGCTTGATCAGGTCAGCAAACAGCTGATCGAGCATCTGATGCATTACGGCGACAGCTTCCGAATCACCTCATTTTTCAATCTGGTGCTTACTTACAACCCGGGCGCTGCATTCAGCTTCCTGGCTGATGCCGGGGGCTGGCAGAAGCATTTCTTCACTGGCCTCGCCATTGTCGTGTCCATCGTCATCATCAACCTGTTGCGCAAGCACCATGGCGAAACCCGTTTTGCCTTGGCGATGGCGTTGATACTGGGGGGGGCGATAGGCAATGTCATAGACCGCATCATCTACGGTCATGTGATCGATTTCATCCAGCTCCATTACAGCGGACTCTATTGGCCAGCCTTTAACGTCGCGGATTCCGCTATATGCGTAGGCGCTGCCTTGATGGTGTTGGACAGTTTCATCAAACCCAAACAGAAGTCTTAACGCTATGTACCTGTAGCGTGCATCTTGTGCGCTACAGGTCTGCATACAAAAAATCTAGGGTCTGTTGACGTTTCACATAGGTAGCCATAGAAACCCACAGGCCATGGCAACCATGCTTTCATAGTTCCGTTTCAGTTTGTCGAACCGGAACGCCACTGCACGGTAATGCTTCAGCCTCGCA